>JALHQU010000095.1 GCA_022841795.1 Fimbriiglobus sp. | reverse complement strand
CCCCGACCCTCTCCCCAGCGGGGAGAGGGTAAAAAGACGCCCTCATCCCTTGCATCCCCGAGGACGCCGATGTCGATGCCCCGCCCCGCCCACACCCGCCGGACCGCCACGCTCTGGGTTTCGCTCGCCGTGTGTCTTGCCGCGTTCGCCGTCACCGGGTGCGGGCAGAAGAAGAACGCGCCGACCGCCGTCGTGCGGGGCAAGGTGACGGTCGGCGAGCGGTCGCTCGGCGGCGGCACCATCATTTTTCAACTGGTGGACTACCCGAATGTTCCGAACGGCACCGCGTACATCCGCGGGGACGGCACCTACGAGTCGAAGAAGAACGTCCCGGTGGGCAAGTGCAAGGTGATGGTGCAGACGGCGTACCTGAACCCGAACCAGCCGCCGCCCAAGCTGGGCGACCCGCCGCGGAAGTCGCCCGAGGATTACGTCACCCTGAGCGCGGACCCGAAGACCGGCAAGATGTTCACCCCGATCCCGGGCAAGTACGAGAAGGTGGAGAGCACCACCCTCACGTTCGACGTAGGCGGCGGCGAGAACACCTACGACATCAAGCTGGACGAGAGGTGATCGGCCCGGCCGGGTGGCCGACTCCCTCCGGGAGTCGGTGCCGACTGTCGGAGACAGTCGGCCACCCGAAGACGGTCGGACCTCAGCTCAGACTGCTCTCCTGCTCGACCGCCACGGCCAACTCGGTCAGCCGCTCGGCCGCCACCCCCACCCGCTCGAAGCACTCGGCCACGATGCTGTTCGGGGTGCTGAACGTGGTGATCAGCAGGTCGATGGTGGTGACGTGCGGGCGGCCGTAGTCCTTCGCGCGGGTGTGCGCCTCCCGCAGCAGGCGGATGACGTTGTCCGACAGGAACTCGCGGGTGAGTTGGAGCGGCGGCACCGGGTCGGTGTCCTGGTGGAACAGCTCGCGGAACTGGTCGAGCAGGCGGGCCGGCTCGACGCCCAGGCGGAACGCCCACTGGAACACGGCCGCGTCCGGGTTGCCGAGCAGCCCCATGAACACGTGCGGGGTCCGCACGCTGTCCCAGTTGGTGCTGCGGGCGTGCCCGAGTGAGTCGTGCAGGGCCACCGCGGTGGCCTCGTCGGTCACGTCCACCCGGACGTGGCCGCTGAGTGCGAAGATGTCGTCGTCGTAGCGGTCCGACATGACAGAACCCCCGGGCGAGGCGGGCGAGGCCCGCGGCGGCGGCAGATGATGAAGGAATTATGGTCGGGCCGCCCGAAGACCGCAAGGGTTGTATGCCGGGGGTGCAGATTTTCGCCCGCGGCATGTCCGAGTTCGCCCCAACCGCGTTCATCCGGTTAACGGTTCACACCGGGGCGAGAGAATTCGTCCGCTGCGGGATGAAATCCGGCCGGCGGCGAACGTCCGTCGGCTCAATAAGTAGTAGGCACACTCCGTGTGCCGTTCGGGATGTCGGCACACGGAGTGTGCCTACTACTTATTGGCCGCCCGCAGCCCTACCCGTTACTCTGTCCACTCCGGCACCGACCCCTCACCCGTCGCCCGCCATGCCCGTCTCCGCCGAACAGTACACGTCGCTGCGGGCCGTCCTCGGCGACCACCTGATGCTGTTCGCCCCGGAGGTGATCGTCGCCGGCACGGTGTGCGTGCTGCTGCTGCTCCGGCTGTTCAAGGCGTTCGACAAACTGCACCTGAACCCGGTGGCCGCCGGGCCGCTGGTGGTCGCCCTCTTCTTGCTCGGCACCCAGTGGTCGGCGTACTTCGACGGGTCGGCCGGGGCCACCGCGTTCTCCGGGCTGATCCGCCTGGACCCGTTCGCCGCCTTCCTCCGCGGGCTGCTGCTGGTGTTCGCCCTGCTCGCGCTGGTGCTCGGGCGGATCACCGGCCTGCCGGACGCCGCCGACTCGGCCGACTACGCCACCCTGCTGCTCGGCGGCACGCTGGGCATGATGCTGATGGCGTCGGCCAACCACCTGCTGATGGTGTTCCTGGGGATGGAGATGGCCAGCCTGCCGTGCTACGCCCTGGCCGGGTTCCTGAAGGGGCGGCGGGCGGGCAGCGAGGCGGCGCTCAAGTACGTGCTGTACGGGGCGGCGGCGTCCGGGGTGGCGCTGTACGGCATCAGCCTGCTGACCATCAAATTCGGCGGCGGGTCGTTCGAGGCGGTGGCGAAGGGGTACGCCGACCTGGCCCGCACCAGCTCGCTCGACGCGATCACCGCCGCCGGCACCCTCATGCTGCTGGTCGGGTTTGCGTTCAAGCTGTCGGCCGTACCGTTCCACTTCTGGTGCCCGGACGTGTTCGAGGGGGCGGCGGCCGAGGTGGGGGCGTTCCTGTCGGTGGCGTCGAAGGCGGCGGCGGTCGGGCTGACGGTGCGGTTCCTGATGACCGTGCACGGGGCGTGTGCGGACGTGACGTTCGTGCCGAAGACGGTGGGTGTCGGGGTGATGGTCGTGGCGGCCCTCACGGCCACCCTCGGCAACCTGGCGGCGCTCGCCCAGACGAACCTGAAGCGGATGCTGGCGTACAGCACCATTGCGCACGCCGGGTACATGTTGATGGCGGTCGCCACGTTCACGTCCGACGGAGCAGCGGCGGCCCTGTTCTACCTGGCCGGCTACCTGCCGACGAACCTGGGGGCGTTCGCGGCGGTGGCGGCGGTCCGCACCGCCACCGGCGGGGAGACGCTCGACCACTGCCGCGGGCTGGCGAAGCGCAGCCCGGCGACGGCGGTGGCGCTCACCGTGTTCCTGCTCAGCCTGCTCGGCCTGCCCCCGCTGGTCGGGTTCGCCGGCAAGTTCCAGGTGTTCGAGTCGGTGTATTCTGCGGGGCAGTCGTTCGGCCGGCTCGGATCGACCACGTTGGAGGGCGGGTTCTACGCGCTGCTGGCCGTCGGGGTGGTGAACACGGTGGTGAGCGCCGGGTACTACCTGCGGGTGCTGAAGGCGGCGGTGCTGGATGACTCCCCGGACCTCACCCCCCGGCCCCCTCTCCAAAGTGGAGAGGGGGAGAAAAACCAAAACCCTCTTCCCTCCCCTCTCCGTGTCGGGGAGGGGGCCGGGGGGTGGGGTCTTACCGCTTTCCTCCTGCTGCTCGCGGTGGCGGTGCTGGTCCTCGGACTGGCGTGGAACCCGCTGCTCGCGCTCACGTCGAAGGCGGTGGAGTCGCTGCCGGGGAGGTGACGGCGATGACGACGGCTCAGTTCTGGACGCTGATGGAACACTCGGTCACCACACTAATCGTCGTCGGATCGGTGTTCCTGATCGGCCGGGCCATACTCAGGTCGATGCGGGCGAAAGGCCAACACCGCAGGGCTTTCCACGGCTGGTTCGTTTTGGCGTGGATGTTACTCGGCGGCTTTTTGGGAATGGCACTCGGCGCGTTCGTGGGTGACTCGCCCTACGCTGCTGGCGGCTTGTTCGGCTTCGGCCTGCTGGGCGGGTGGGTGATCGGGATGGTTCACGGCCTCGTCATGTTGCCCTTTTTTCGGCCTCCCGTTCCGCCGTCGCACGACCCGGACGCCGGTTGACCTGCCTTTCGGCGAACGGCCCGGCGTCAGCCGGCCGGTGGTTCCAACCACCCGCGGCCTGACGGCCACGGTTCGCCAAAATCAGCCCCCGATTCTACCGTCCGCCCCTTGTCAACCCCCGCACTGCCGCCATAATCACAGTTTCGCGTATCACCCCCTGGCAGCCTGCGAGGGTATCGCGGCACTCGCCTGAAGAGTGCGCGAGAGAGCCGCTCGCCGCCCGAGGAACTTCCGTGGCCGATCTCATCTCCCTGGCGGTGCAACCCCGCACCACCACCGGCACCCGCGCCGCCAAGAAGACCCGTGCCGCCGGCATGATCCCCGGCATCGTGTACGGGCACAAGCAGGATCCGGTGGCCGTGTCCGTGCCGATGAAGGAGCTGGACCACGCCATCCGCGTGCAGCACGCCCGCACGTTCGAGATCGCCGTCGGCGGGAAGAAGGAGACGGTGCTGATCCGCGAGCTGCAATGGGACCACCTCGGCAAGGAGATGTACCACATCGACTTCTGGCGGGTGGACGCGAGCGAGCGGGTGAAGGTGACGGTGCCGGTGGAACTCCGCGGGATGCCGAAGGCGACCGGCGGCGGGGTGCTGGAGCAGCCGCTGCACACCCTGCACATCGAGTGCCCGGCGCTGAGCATCCCGGAGGCCATTCGGTTGGACATCACCAACCTGACCCTCGGCGCCCCGATCCACGTCCGCGAACTCACACTGCCCGAGGGGGTGAAGGTGTTCGAGGCGCCGGAGGCCGTGGTCGTGCAGCTCAAGCTGCCGGGTGCGGAGGAGCCGACCGAGACGACCGACGCCGGCGCCGCCGAGCCGGAAGTGCTGACGGCCAAGAAGCCGAAGGAAGGGGAAGAAGAGTAATGCGGACCGCTACCCCAGGGCTTCCGCCCTTGGGCTACAGCCGGCGGTCCCTCCGGGACGCAAGAACCTCAATTGCCTTCGCCGCGGAGCGGCCGGCGGATGTAGCCCAGGGCGGAAGCCCTGTGGACTCGAATGAAACTCGTCATCGGCCTCGGCAACCCCGGACGGCAGTACGCCGGCACCCGGCACAACGTCGGGTTCGACGTGATCGACTACCTGGCCTCCGGGCCGGGGGTGGGTCCGGCGAAGGCGGCGTTCCAGGCCGAGGTGGCCGAGTTCACCGAAGGCGGGGAGAAGGTGCTGCTGGTCAAGCCGCAGACGTACATGAACCTGAGCGGGCGGGCGGTGCGGGCGGTGGTGGACTTCTACAAACTCGCTCCGGCCGACTTGCTCGTGGTGTGCGACGACTTCAACCTGCCGCTGGGCAAGCTGCGGGTGCGGACGAAGGGCAGCCACGGCGGGCAGAACGGGCTGCGGAGCATCCAGGAGCAGCTCGGCACCGACGAGTACGCCCGGATGCGGATCGGGGTCGGTCAGCCGGGGCCGGGTGACGCGGTGGATCATGTGCTCAGCCGGTTCAAGCCGGGCGAGCGGGCGGTGGTCGAGGACGCCGTGGCCACCGCCGCCGCCGGCGTGCTGGTGTGGCTCCGCCAGGGCGTCGAGGCGTGCATGAACCGGGTGAACGGACCCGGCGACGACGGCGGGAAGGAAAAAGGGAAAAGGAAAAAGGAAAAAGGGAAGACGGAAGAGATGGACGGGAAGAAGGACGCGGAGAAGCCATCGGACCCGAAGTCCTGAGAACTGGGTACTCTGTACTGACCACTGGCCACTGATTCCTGGCCACTGCTTGAGGTTGCTCCCCCCGCCGTTGGCGGGGGGTCGAACGGGGCCGCGGTGCCCCGCGAGCCACAGCACCACCCGCGGCCGCCGGCCGCGGGGTCACCACGAGGTCGTCATGCCGATCGAACTGTACGAGACGATGTACGTGCTGGACGCCGGGAAGATGTCGTCCGAGGCGGACGCCATCAAAACGGCCATCCACACGGCCATCGAGAAGCAGGGGGGCGAGATCGTCGTCTCCCGCCCGTGGAACGAGAACCAGAAGCTGGCGTACCCGATCAAGAAGCAGAAGAAGGGGTACTTCCACATCGTCTACTACAAGATGGAATCCACCAAGCAGGCGGCGATGGAGTCCGACCTGCGGCTGAGCGCCACCGAGTACCTGCTGCGGCACCTGACCTCGCACGTCGATTCGCGGTACGCCGACGTGATGCTCCAGATCGCCCGCGAGGAGCAGGGCAGCGCGTTCGCCCTCCGCGGGATGAAGGACGAGCCGTCGCCGACCGACATCACCCCGTCGGTCATCAACGACCCGGGCGCCGGTGGTGTGCCGGACATGGGCGGGCCGATACCGAACCTGAACGGCGGCCCCGCCCCGGCCCCCCGCCGTCCCCGCCGCGAGACCGCCGAAAAGCCGGAGTGATTAAGTAGTAGGCACACTCCGTGTGCCGTTCGGAATGACGGCACACGGAGTGTGCCTGCTACTGAGCTTGCGACGCCTCCCGGAATTTGGTCAGATTCTCACCGGAGCGGGTGCCAAACCCAAACTGTGCGAACTGAACCCAACCCCTAGCCGGCCCCGCTCCGGAGGTGGCTCGTGGCGACGCTGAACAAGATCATGCTGATCGGCCGGCTGACGGACAACCCGGAACCGCCCCGCGTGCTGCCGAACAGCGGGAGCACGGTGGTGAAGTTCCGGTTCGCCGTCGGCCGCAGCAAGAAGGACCCGCAGACCGGGCAGTGGGTGAACGACCCGAACCCGCTGTACATCGACTGCGAGGCGTTCAGCCGGGCGGACAACAGCCGGCTGACCGACATCATCACCCAGTACTGCTCGAAAGGCTCCCAGATCTACGTCGAGGGGCGGCTGCAACTGGACACCTGGGACGACAAGAACAATCCCGGGCAGAAGCGGTCGAAGCACAAGGTGGTGGTAGAGAACATCCAGTTCCTGGACTCCCGGCAGGGCGGCGGCGGAGGCGGGGACGACGGCGGCATGGGGATGAGCGCGGGGGGCGGGGGCATGGCCCGCGGCGGCGGTCGCCCGGCCCAGCAACCGGCTCGCGGCGGCGGGTACTCCCCGCCGGACGACGGCCCGGACAACAGCCCGGCCGAGGGCGACATTCCGTTTTAGGTGAACCGCGGGCGTCAGCCCGCCGGGTGGGAAATACCCAGGCGGCTCACGCCGCCGGTTCACCACAACTGATCACGCCCCCGCTGTGGGGGCGGCTTCTGGGGCGGGTCGAACCCCCGCCTCTAACCCCCGGCCCAGCGAGCCGAGGGGGACAGAACCCGGGCGAGCCGACCCACCTGAACGTGGTCGGCTTCGCCCATTTCCGAGAGTGACCTCATGGCGAAGACCAAGAAGACCGACCCGAAGGCGAAGGCCGAGAGCAAGGGGCCGAAGCTGCCGGCCAAGAAGGTGCGGAAGCGGCAGCAGGTGAAGAAGGGGGCGCACGGCGGCACCCTGATCGTGCTGGTGGAGGACGTGACCCACGTGGGCAAGGCCGGCGACCAGGTGGAGGTGAAGCCGGGGTACGCCCGCAACTACCTGATCCCGAACGGCATGGCCGTCATCCCCACCCCGCACGACCTGAAACTGCTCGAACGTCACCAGATCAAGGTGACGAAGGCGAAGGAGGCGAAGGTGGCCGACCTGAAGGTGCTGGCCGAGCAACTGTCCCGCCTGCCGTCCGTCACCATCGAGGCCCAGGCGAACGAGGAGGGGCACCTGTACGGGTCGATCGGGCCGGGCGAGATCAGCAAGACGCTGAAGGGCAAGAACCTGATGGTCGAGCCGGACATGGTGAAGCTGGAGCACCCGATCAAGGAGGCGAACACCCTCACCCCGATCCCGCTGCACCTCGGGTACGGCATCGAAAGCTCCATCCAGGTGCTGGTGGTCGGCCTGCAACAGGTGGTCGCGAAGAAGTGACAATCCGGCGAACGGCGCGACGTGAGTCCGCCAGTTCCGGTGAACCCCGACCGCCAGGTCGGTGGGTGCGAATCAGTCGCCTCCATACCCACGAGCCTTGCGGCTCGGGTTCACCGGAACCGGCCCACCCAGTTGTCACCGGCCACTAGCCGCCGCTTGACCGCCGCTGTAATATCCCATCGCACTCGGAACGGCCGTCGGGGGCGGCCGCCCAAAGTTCCCCCGCCCCACCGGGAGAGATCCAGATGCGCATCAAGCTGATGATCCTGTGCGGCTTCGTCGCCAGCGTCCTCGCCGTCGGCTGCGGCCCGACCACCACGTCCAGCAAGCCGACCACCCCGCCGAAGACCGAGCCGAGCAAGGCTGGCGAACCGGCGAAGGAACCGGCCAAAGAGCCGGCGAAGGAGCCCGCCAAGGAACCGGCCAAAGAGCCGGCGAAGGAACCGGCCAAAGAGCCGGCGAAGGAGCCCGCCAAGGATCCGAAGAAGGACGGCGGCACCGTCGCCCCGCCGGAGAAGAAGGAAGAGAAGAAGTAACCCGACCCGTTCGGTTACGAACCCGCCCGGCACCCGCCGGGCGGGTTTTTTCGTGCCTCCACAAAGACCCCCCACCCGCTCCGGTCGCTGCGCTCCCGGATCGACCTCCCCCGCAAGGGGGGAGGCGAAGAGTCCCGCCGGACGGGGCGGAAGGCAACACCTCGGCCACCCTCTTCACCTCCCCCCTTGCGGGGGAGGTCGATGGCGGCGTGAGCCGACAGCGGGTGGGGGGTGGAATCAGACCGCACGTTGGGCCCTCACTTGTCGTCGTCCACCTCGATCATCTCGCTCGGCGTCATGGTCTTGGTGAAGATCACCCCGTCGAACACCTCCGGCCACGCCGCCTCCATGTCCCCGTAGCCCATCGGCCGCATCACCAGCCGCTTCCGCAGCCAGTCCCCGCCGGCCGGCGGCGACTTGAGATCGACGAACGCGTTCGTCAGCCCGGCGTCCACCATCAGCTCCTCAAGCGACCCCTTCCGCGGCGACCGGAGTTGGTTCGCCTTCTCGAACTGCATCAGCTTCCACTCCCCGTCGGCGGCGGTGAACGTGACCGAGTACACCTCCTTGCCGATGGCCTTGCACACGTCGTGGCCGAACGTGACCGTGTCGGCGTACTTCGCCTCCCGCTTCAGCCGCCCGCCCGCCTCGGTCAGCCAGTCGATGCCCTTCGGGTTCCGCATGGTGTGGAACGACGCCGCCCACACGATCACCTTCCGCTTCGGGTACCGCTCCTTCAGCAGCCACAGGAAGTTGCGGGCCATCTGCGCGTCGCGGGCGTTCCCGCTCGCAGCGTCCTTCTCCTTCAGCATGTCGATCAGCCCGCCGGCGCTCTGCTGCACCTGCTTCGCCCACGCCAGGTCCTCGGCCGACAGCCGGTCGGACGGCTTCAGCCCGTCCACCAGCTTGCGGAACGCCGCCATCCGCTCCACCGCGTCGGCGTCCGGCGCCTTGCCCTCGGCCAGCCGGTCGAACGCGCGGACGGTGTCCTCCTGCTGGCGGCGGGAGAGCGCGTCGTCCGGCAGGCGGGCGAGCAGGCCGGCGACGTCGCTGGTCAGCTCCGACCGGGCGGCGGTGCCGGTGAACTGGCAGTCGAACCCGCACAGTTCGAGCGGGCGTTTCCCCTTCGCCTCCGCCGCCAGGTACGCGATCAGCGGCTGCACCTGCTGGCTCATCGTCCACACTTTGAACACCCCCAGCTCGACCGCCTCCCGCGGCACCGCGTCCGGCTTGCGGAGCGCCTGCCAGGCGTGGTGGCAGTCGTACAGCCCGCTCTCGAACGCCAGCACGTCGAACCCTTTTTTCTGGTGCAGGTAGCGGATGAGTCTTGTCTTCGCCAGGAACGTGGCCCCGTCGCCGTGCGTCTGCTCGCCCAGGAACACCACGCGGGCATCGCCGACCGCCTTGCCGAACGCCGTCAGGTCGGCGAAGTCGTCGTCGCCCGTCGGCTCGATCCGCTTGAGCGGGGCGGCGTTCGCCTTCAGCCAGTCCACCCGCTCGTCCGCGGGGGCGAGCAGGGGCGTGAGCAGGATGAGGACCAGGGCGGCAAGCCGGGGCATGGCGGAATCCCTCCGACCGGGCGAGGTGAGGCCCCCAGCATGACGGAAGGGCAGGGGAGATGCAACTGGGTGTTACCAACGACTGCGGACACCCTGGTCTCACGACCAGGGCTTCGTTATGCCGCCCGCTTCGCGGGCTGATGTGTTTAAGTCCCCGAAGGGGACGAAATAGCGGAGCCTCGGTCGTGAGACCGAGGCTACCAGTTATACCCGAGCTTGCGGAGTTGCTTCTGCACCGCCTCGTTCCACGGGTAGATGACCGGGCGGGCCGGGTCGAGGGCGGTGTACCCCGGCGAGCGGGGCAGGCCGGCCACCTTGAACCGATCGGCGTCGGCCCCGTCCGGCACCAGCGGGAGCAGGTACTTGCCCTCGCCGGGGAACGGCTGGCCGGGCGGCTGGGCGGCCGGCAGGCGGGCGACGTGGACGGTGTCGCCGGGCTTCGGCCCGCCTTTCGTCAGCAGGGCGGACACCGTCACCTCCGGCTTCGGGTTGCCCGCGGCGTCCACCGTCACGTCGGCCACCACCAGCACCACCGCCTCGGTGAGCTGGGCGCGGGACACCACGTCTGGCTTGTGGTAGGTGTTGAACCAGACGGCGTACCCGAGGTACGCCAGCCAGCCGACGAACAGGGCCAGGAACAGGGCGAACCGCACGCGGGCGAAGGTCATCGCTCCCCTTTCCCCGGCGCCTGGCCGGCGGACAGTTCGAACCCGTCGGCCAGCGCCTTGTCCAGGTCGAACAGGTCGCGGAAGTCGGCCGGGTCGTCCCGGTCGGACTGGCTCAGCTTCTCCGCCCGGATCAGGTTGAACACGATCTCGCCGATGTCGTCGGTGCGGCGGACGTTCCACTGGCGGAACACCACCGCGGCCATCATGCCGAACTCGTGGACGGCCAGCTCGCACGCCCCGCGGACCAGCTCCTCCCCGCCGACGTGGTAATCCGTCTCCGGGTCGTCCTCCTCCTGCGGGTCGCGGCCGAGCGTCTGCTGGGTGTACGTCACCGCCTCGCACACGAACTCGTACGCCTCCACCGGGTAGCGGGGGTCGTCGCGGACGATGTGGTACAGGTCGTGATCCACGGTTGCACTCCGGCTGGGCCGGCGCCCGGCTCGCGGCCGGGCGCCCACTCCGTTCTACAACTTCGTCAACACGTCGTCGGCCGGCACCGGCAGGCGGCGGCCGTCCTCGAACTCCACTAATAGTCGGCGGGCGAGCACCTCGTGGGCGAGAACTCTCCCCTGGCCGTCGCGGGTGAGTACCCGCGAGCCGACCGGCGGCATCTCCGCCTGGTGTGCCTCGTACACGTCCTGCTCGAACCGCAGGCAGCACTTCAGCCGCCCGCACCGCCCCGAGATCTTGGTCGGGTCGAGGGTGGACTTCTGCAGCTTGGCCATCCGCATGGACACCGGCGGCATCACCACCATGAACGTGTTGCAGCACACCGGCCGCCCGCAGTCGCCGTAGTCCGCCTTCAGCTTGGCCTCGTCCCGCACCCCGATCTGCCGCAATTCAATCCGGGTGTGGAACTCGCGGGCCATGCTCTTCACCAGCTCGCGGAAGTCCACCCGGTGCTCGGCCAAAAAGTAGAACACGATCCGCTCGCCGCCGAACAGGTGCTCCACGTCCACGATCTGCATGGGCAGGCGGTGCTGGGCGATCAGCCGCGTGCCGGCGTCGTACTCCCGCTGCTGTGCCACGGTCAGGTCGGCGATCTTCTTGCGGTCGTCGGCCGACGCCGCCCGCAGGATCTGCCCGCGGGTCGGGTCCGGGATGTTCGCCACCGCCTGCGGGGTGGCCGGGCACAGCGCCTCGCCGTGTTCGGTGCCGCGGTCGGTGCGGACGACCACCGGCTGCCGCCGCCCGAAGTCCACCCCCGGCGGGGCGGTGAACTCGCCGACGAACCGCATGGCCCCGTGCCGGACCAGGAACTTCGGCTGGTCGGCCGGCGGCATCAGGTCAGGGGTCGGGGAGATCGGCATGGCGGTCATCTTGCCGGATCGGGGCTACACATGCAACTCGACCACGTCGTTTTCGTGCAGCACGTGGTCGCGGCCGACGGTCTGCCCGTCCGTCACCCCGGTGCCCCACACCCGCGCCGACTTCACCTTCTCCTCGAAGTCGCTATGAACGCAGCCGGCGAACTCGGCCACCGTGCTGCCCACCGGGCAGGTGAACGGCGGGCCGGTCGGGTCCACCGGCTTGCCCGGCTGTTTGGTCTGCACCCGCATCACCCGCAGGCTGTCGAAGATGGCCTTCCGCAGGTCGTCCAGCCCGGCGCCGGTCTCGGCCGACGCCACCACCAGCGGGAAGCGGTCACCCAGCCACTCCTTCGCCATCTCCAGGCGGATGTCGGCGGCCTCGTCGTCGCTCTTGGCGGCGGCCACGATGGTGCGGAGGGAGTACGTCGCCGGGTCGTCCTCGGCCGGTAGCTCTTTCACCAGCTCCCGGCGGGCGAGTTTCAGCCGGTCGAGGACGACCTGCGTTTCCGCCGGGCCGTCGTCGTTCGCCAGATCCAGGAACAGCACCGCCGCGTCCGCCCCGCGGGTGACGTCCGTGACGAACGAGTCGTAGTGGTCGGCGGTGACCGGCGGCAGATCGACGAGTTGCACCCGCACGTTCTCGAAGTCCATCATGCCGGGGATCGGCTCGCGGGTGGTGAACGGGTACGCCGCCACCTCCGGCTTGGCTTTGGTCAGCTTGGACAGCAGCATCGACTTGCCGGTGTTCGGCGGGCCGAGCAGCACCACCGTGCCGGCCCCCTGCCGCGGGATCTTGAACGTGCCGGGGGCGGTCTTCTTCGGCCCGGTCTTCTCCTGCTCCATCTGGTCCGTCAGCTCGCTGATCTTCGTCTTCAGCAGCATCTGGACCTTTTCGCTCGCCTTGTGCTTGGGCAGGATCACCCACATCTCGCGGAGCGCGACCAGCTTGTCGGCGGCGGTCGTCGCCTTCTTGTACCGGGCGTCGGCGTCGTGGTACTGGGGGGGGAGGTTGACCGCCATGATGCCTGCTCGGGGTGGAATGGGGGTATTGTGCCGTCTTTGCGGCGGCCCGTCTATCGCAGCAGGACGCGGGTGCCGAACGATTTCACGAGGGTCTCCTCCCCGGCCGGTGTCAGCCCGTTGTCAGTCACGTCCAGTCGGACCAGGTTCGCCAGGTGTTCGCACCCGGCGAGCAGCCCCGCCCCGGCGTCGCCGATGCGGTTCCCCCGCAGGTTCAGCACCCGCAGCTTCGCCAGGTTCGGGCAGCGGACCAGTTCGGCCATCAGGAAGTTGACCGCGATCAGCCGCACCTCGCGGAGCGGGGTTGAGGCGAACAGCCCGTCGGACAGGCCGACGAAGCTGCGGCCGGTGAGCGACATGGCTTCGGCGAACCCGCGGCGGAAGACGATATCGCGAGCACCCCAAGGGGCGAACATTTCCGGTGAACCCCGACCGCGAGGGAGAGGGTGTCGTGGTTCACCCCCTCCCTCGCGGTCGGGGTTCACCAATTGGTGCCGGATCAGCCTTGCTCGCGCCGGGTCGGTCGCTTCCACCCAGTCGGCGTACCGCAGCCGCGGTTCGTCGGCGTCCGGGTCGGCGAGGATGGCGTCCATCAGCCGCCGCTCGTCGGCGGACATGGGCACGGTCGGCGGCGGCACCGGGTCCGGGGTCAGCACCTCGGCGGCGGTCGGGGCGTAGGCCGACGGGTGGCGGGCCATCCGCCGCAGTTCCTCCGCCGTCGGCCACAGCCGCATCCGCCTGCCCATAAGATGCCACCTGCCTTCCACCTCTCCCCGTCGGGGAGAGGTCGGCGAGACGAAGTCGAGTCGGGTGAGGGGCAGAATGAAGACCCCTCTCCCGCGCTCGGCTTCGCCGAGCTTGCCCTCTCCCCGGCGGGGAGAGGGTTCAGATTGAGACGGTACCCCGGCCCCGCACCCCCGTCAACGGCACACCCATGACCGCCCTGTACGACCACATCCAGGAAGCCGCCGCCGCCGTCCGCGCCCGCTGGGCCGGCACGCCGAAAGTGGGCATCGTGCTCGGCACCGGGCTGGGCGGGTTCGCCGACGAGATCGCCGACCGCACCGACTTCCGGTACGAGGACATCCCGCACTTTCCGAGGTCCACGGCGCCGTCGCATAAGGGACAGTTGGTGTGCGGCACGCTGGCCGGCAAGTCGGTGGTGGCGATGGAGGGGCGGTTCCACCTGTACGAGGGGTACACCGCCCAGCAGGTGACGTTCCCGGTGCGGGTGATGAAGGCGCTCGGGTGCGAGGTGCTGGTCGTGACGAACGCCTGTGGCGGGATGAACCCGCAGTACCAGTCCGGCGACATCATGCTCATCGAGGACCACATCAACCTGCTCGGGGCGAACCCGCTCATCGGGCCGAACGACGACCGCCTCGGGGTGCGGTTCCCGGACATGTGTTACGCCTACGACCGCGATCTGCTGATGCTGGCGAAGGCGGTGGCGACCGAGCAGAAACTCGCGGTGCAGCAGGGGGTGTTCGTGGCGGTGGCCGGGCCGAACCTGGAAACGCGGGCCGAGTACCGCTTCCTGCGGGGCATCGGGGCGGACGTGGTGGGCATGTCCACGGTGCCCGAGGTGATCGTCGGGGTGCATGCCGGGTTGAGGAATTTGGGCCTGAGCGTAATCACCGACCTGTGCCTGGCGGACGCGCTCAAGCCGGTCAGCCTGCCCGAGATTCTTCACACCGCCGCCACAGCCGAGCCGAAGCTTCGGGCGCTCGTTCGGGGTGTGGTCGGCAGGCTGTGAGAGCCTGAAAACATCGGGAACGACTCCGATCCGCTCTCGGTCACGGCGTGTGCTAGGGTTCGGTTCATGTGACGCGGGAAGGCCGCGTCCGGCCACACCAAACCCCTGCGGACTCCGGTGGCTCAGGCGACAGTTCATCCCCCGCACGAACCCGCGTGCCCGGCCCGACAGGCCCGCACCCCGGCCAGCTACCTGGCGTGGGCGGCCGCGCTCGCGGCGGCGTACTTCGTCACCGGCAAGCTCGGGCTGCTGCTGCCGACGGTCGGGCAGACCGTCACCCTGCTTTGGCCTCCGACCGGCATCGCCGTGTTCGCCCTGTGCTGCTGGGGGCGGCGGTACTGGCCGGCGGTGGCGGTCGGGGCGTTCGCGGTGAACCTCACCCTGTCGCCGGTGTGGGTGGCCGTCGGCATCACCGCCGGCAACACCCTGGCCATCCTGGCCGCCGCGTCCGCCCTCCGGCGGGCCAAGTTCCACGGGCCGTACAGCGGGCGGTGGGACGTGTTCAAGCTGGCGGTCCTAGGCGCGGGCGGGCCGATGCTCGTCTCCGCGGCGAACGGCCCGCTGTGGCTCATCCTGAACGGCGGTCTGGACTGGCCGGGGTACCCGCGGGCGGCGTTCATCTGGTGGGCCGGGGACATGGCCGGGGTGCTGGTGCTGGCCCCGGTGCTGTTCGGGTTTCGAGCGGAACTGGACAGATGGCGGCGGGCGGGCATGCCGCTCGCGGCGGCGGCGTGGCTGTTAGGCATCGGCGCGGCGATGACCATCATCTTCTTCCCGTACGGTCCAACCTTCGTGGTGCGGAACCCGCTGGGGTTGATTCCTTTACTCCTGCTCGCCTGGGCGAGCATCGGGCATCGCGGGTGGATAGGGTCGGTCGGGGTGGCGGTGGTGTGCGTGATTGCCACGATCGGCACCGCGGCCGGCGGCGGGCCGTTCGCCGGCAGCCCGCCAGACGTGCAAGCGTTCCAGCTGTGGGTGTACTTCCTGCTGGTGTCCCTGGTCACCGCCACCGTCACCGCCGTGCTGGGCGAGCGGGAACAGGTGGAAGCGGACCTGGCCACCCGCGAGGCCGAGTACCGGGAGTTGGTCGAGGACACCCCGGCTCTGATCGCCCGGTTCAACCGCCGCGGGCGGCTGCTGTACGCGAACGACACGTTCTGCCGGTTCGCCGGCGAATCCCGCGACCGGCTCCGCGGCAGTTCGGTGTTCGCCCTCGTCCGCGGCCCCAGCCGGGAGGCGGTGCAGCGGCTGTTCGAGCGGTTCGAGCGGTTCGAGCGGGACGGCGAGCCGCTCACCTTCCTCGGCCCGTTCCCGGACGCCCGCCGGCAGGAGCGGTGGGTGGAGTGGAAGGGGCAGGTGCACGGGGACGAGGTGCAGATCGTCGGGCTGGACGTGACCGAGCGGCGGCGGCTGGAAGAGCGGGTGGTGCAAGCGCAGAAGCTGGAGAGCCTGGGGGCGATCGCCGGCGGGGTGGCGCACGACTTCAACAACCTGCTCGCCGGGGTGATGTCGAACGCCGACCTCGCCCTGGCCGACCCGGCGGCGCCGGCGGCGGTGCGGCGGCACCTGGAGGCGACCATCCAGTCGGCCGGGCGGGCGGCCGAGCTGAGCCGCCAACTGCTCGCCTACGCCGGCAAGGGGAAACTGGTGGTCCGCCCGCTGAACGTGGCGTCCGCCGTCCGCCGCGGCCTCGACCTCGGGGCGAAGGGCGTCCCGGCGGCGGTCACGCTCACCCGCTCCCTGCCGGACGACCTGCCGGCGGTGAACGGGGACGAGGGGCAGATCCAGCAGTTGGTGCTGAACCTGGTGCGGAACGCGGTGGAGGCGGTCGGCGAGCAGCGGGGAATGGTGGAGGTGGCCGCCGGCACCTGCGACGTGCCCGACCGCGACCTGCTCGACCCCGCCACCGGCGACCCGCTGCCGGCCGGTCACTACCTGTGGGTGCGGGTGACGGACTCCGGGTGCGGCATCCCGCCGGACCTGCTGCCCCGCATCTTCGACCCGTTCGTCACCACCAAGTTCCTCGGCCGCGGGCTGGGGCTGGCCGCCGCCCAGGGGATCGTGCGGGCGCACGGCGGGGTGATCCGGGTGGACTCGACCGTCGGCCGCGGCAGCACGTTCACGGTGTACCTGCCGGCGTCCGCCGCCAAGCCGCCGCACCGCGATTCGGCCGTCAAGCCGGCGACCGCTTCCACCCCGCCGCCCGACGCGCGGCGGACCGTACTGGTGGTGGACGACGAGGACACGGTGCGTGAGGTGACCGCCCTGATGGTGAAACGGCTCGGGTGGGAGGTGATTCAGGCGGTGAACGGGGCGGACGCCATTCGCCAGTTCACGGCCAACGCCGACCGCATCCGGTTCGTACTCATGGACCTGACCATGCCGGAGGTGGACGGGTGGCGGGCGACCGAGGCCATCCGCCGGCTGCGGCCGAATACGCCGGTGCTGCTGTGTACCGGGCACAACCAGGACTCGATCACCAACCCGGACCCGCGGACCACCGGCGTGCTGCTCAAGCCGTACCGGGTGGCGGACCTGGAACAGGCGATCGGCCGGCTGCTCGACCCGGCCCGGAAGCAGTTGTTGGCGGAGGTGGTTTGAGAGTGGTAGGCACACTCCGTGTGCCGTGAACCAGAACGGCACACGGAGTGTGGCGACCACGCGCAAGCACCGCGCGCGGAGCGAGCGGAACACTTCAAGCCAGCCCGAACGCCGCCGCCAGTGCGGCCAGTGCCCGCTCCCCGTGCCGGCGGTCCACCACCACCCCGATGCACACCTCGCTGGTGTTAATCATCTCGATGTTGATGCCCTGACCCGCCAGCGCCCCGAACATCGTCCGGGCGACCCCGGTGTGCGTCCGCATGCCGACGCCCAGCACATACAGCACGGCGATGTCCGCGTCCGCCTCCACCCGGCAGCCGGAGTCGATGCCGGCCAGCAGCGTCCGGGTGAGCGACTCGGCCCGATCCAGGTCCGCCCGCGGGACGGTGAACGACAGCTCCGCCCGCTGCGGGCCGGTGATGTTCTGCACGATCATGTCCACCAGGATGCCGCCGCCGGCCACCGCGTCGAACACCTTGGCGCAGTTGCCCGGCACGTCCGGCAGGTCGAACACGGTGATCCGCCCGGCGTCCACGTTCAGGTGCACGCCGCTCACCAGCACGTCCTCCATCCCGTCCAGCCGGGCGACCGCCTGGGCGCGGGCGGACGAGTCGGACGACACGAGCGGCGCCGGGCGGGTGGGGTAGTCGCTGGTGGTGACCGCGTCGGTCGGCAGCCCGGCTCCCTTCCGCGGGCGGGCCAGGGCGAACGCCGAGTGGACCGCCCGCAGCGCCTTCCGCCCCCGCACCGCCTTCTTGCTCTCCTCGTGCGCCTTCTTGATCTTCTCCTTGCTCGCCGGCTCGCTCGCCTCGATCTCCGCCGCCGTCGCGTCCTCCTCGATCAGCACGCTGATCTTGATGTCCCCGGTGGTGATCATCTTCAGGTTCACCCCGTCCGCCGCCAGCGCGCCGAACATCCGCTCGGCCACCCCGCTCACCGTCCGCATGCCCGCCCCGACCACGCTCACCTTGCTCACCCGCTCGGTCACGTTCAGCGTCGCCCCCAGCTCGCCGACGATCGGCGCCAGCACCTTCTTCGTGCGTTCCAGTTCGGCGTTGATGACGGTGAACCCGATGGTCGCCTTCCCGCCCGCCCCGATGCTCTGGCCGATCATGTCCACGGCGATGTTCGCCCCGGCCAGCGCCGCGAACACCTTGTGGCTCACACCCGGCTGGTCGGGCACCCCCTCCAGGGTGATGCGGGCCTCGTCCGCCGCCAGCGCCACCCCGCACACCGGGATCTCGCCCATCCACCGCGACTCGCCCACGATCCAGGTGCCGACGGCGTCCGACGCGGCGTTCCGCACCATCAGCGGTACGTCGTACTTCTTGGCGAACTCGATGCTGCGGCTGTGCATCACCCCGGCGCCCATGCTCGCCATCTCCAGCATCTCGTCGTAGCTGATGGCGTCGATCTTGCGGGCGTCCGGCACGATCCGCGGGTCGGTGGTGTACACCCCGTCCACGTCGGTGAAGATCTCGCACTGCACGTCCTTGCCCGCCTGCTTCATGGCCGCCGCCACCGCCACCGCGGTGGTGTCGCTCCCGCCCCGGCCGAGGGTGCTGATGTCCCCCTGTTCGTCGATCCCCTGGAACCCGGCCACCACCACGATGTGTCCGGAGTCGAGGGCTTCGCCCAGCCGGCGGGTGTCGATGGATTTGATGCGGGCCTTGCGGTGCGTGCTGTCCGTCACGATGCCGATCTGTGAGCCGGTGAAGCTGATCGCCTTCTCGCCCAACTCCTGGATCGCCAGGGCGGTGAGGGCGATGGAGATCTGCTCGCCGGTGGCGAGCAGCATGTCCATCTCGCGGGCGGACGGGCTGGACGAGATCTCGGCGGCCTTGGCGATCAGGTCGTCGGTGGTGCTGCCCTGGGCGGACACCACCACGATCACCTGGTGGCCGGCGTGCTTGGCGCGGATGGCCTTCCGCGCCGCCTCGAACAGCCGCTCGGCGTTCTTCACGCTCGACCCGCCGAACTTCTGCACCACGACGCCCACGGGCACCACCTCGTAGGGTGGGTCCAGCGGGCGCCAGCCCGCGCCGACCCACGGGGAAGGAAGCGACGTGGGTCACGGTCGCGGGTGCGACCGGACCCACCCTACCACCCGTTCAACTTAGCAATGTGACCCGGAACGTCCGGGCGGCGGCAGCCGTCACTTACGTGTAACGTCCGCTTTCCCCGATCCGTCCGCCGGGGTAAGGTGGGGCACGTCCCGTCCGGAGACCGGCCATGCGCTTCCCGTTGCTTGCCCTGCTGGTGGTGACGACCGCAACCGTCCGCGGCGAGAGCTTGCCGACGTTCAGCCTCACGCGGAGCAACAAGCACGCGACGCACGTGGTGGTGGTGAACAAGAACGGGTCCGTGCTGGAGAGCTGGCGGGGCAACCTGCCGAAGGACACGCAGTTGCCCGTGGACAAGATGCGGTTCCAGAAGAACTGGCAGATCGGCGACCTCGACGACGCGAAGGCGAAGCGGGCGGCGAAGGCGAGCGGCGAGCGGGTGGTGCTGTTCCTGTGCGACGGGTACTCGTGGATCGGCCGGCCGGTCGGCCCCGGCGGGTGGTCGGCCAGCGGGTTCGATTTCGACACGTCCGCGGTGTGGGTGGAGGGCGGGGTGGCGCTGGCCCTGGACCAGCTCTCCAACCCCGGCGACCAGGTGCTGGTGTCGATCGGCACGGAGAAGGAGGTGAAGGCGGCGGTGCAGGCGATGAACGACGCGGCGGCGGACAAGCTGAAGCAGGCGGACGACAAGCCGGCGGCGGAGCGGGCGAAGCTGCTCGGCAAGGTCATCGCCGACACCCCGGGGTTCGCGGCCGAGGCGTTCGCCCGGCTGGAGAAGTGCGGGGAGGCGGCGGTGCCGGTGGCGGCGGCCATGTGTGACGGGGTGAAGCCGGCGGTCGGCCCCGGCGAGCAGATCGCCGCCGCCCGCACCCTCGTACGCCTGGGCAAGCCCGCCCAGAAGCAATTGCTCAAGCAACTCGACCGCCACCTGACGTTCTGGAAGGAGCAGGCCGAACTCATTCGCAACACGAACCGCCTGGAACCGGAGTACGGCCACGAGTGGATGGCGAAGCAGTTGGCCGAACTGGTCGCGCAGCCGGCCGCGTTCACGGACGTGGCGGCGGAGCAGACGACGGCGGCGGCCGAGTTGCGGAAGGTGTGGGCGGACCACCCGGTGCTGTCCCGCGTCGGCGACCGCGGCGACCGCATCCCGGACCACATCGACCGCTGTTTGGTTGGGGTAAAGTGAGCGACCGGGTCACTTCACCTTGAGCAACCGCGGGTCGAGTGGGAGCGGTTGCTTCGGGGTGGCGGTGCCCCGGATGCGGGCGGAGTGCGGGTGCGCCGGGTTGAGCAGGTAGTTGAACTCGACGGGCAGCACGGCGCTCGGCACTTTCAGAACGGGCGTGTCGGCGGACCGAACCCACTCGTCGCCAAGTCGTCGCGTTTCGTCCAAGGTTGCGGAATCGAACCAGCGGCTGGTCAACTCCGACGCATCCACCACTCGCACGTCGGACGCCCGGAAGGTGACGGCCAGCGTCACCATGTCCGCCAACTGGTCGATCCGCGCCGAATGTACCAGCACTTCGAGGATGGCGAGCGACATCGCCCCGGACAGGTACACTAGCGGCACGCCGGGGCTGTTCCACCGCGCGCCGAACTTCTTGGCCCCCTGCCCGTCGAGCGGGTCGTAGGGGTCAACGGTGTACTTCTCCGCAACGATCCGCCACGCGGTGACATCGCTCACACGAACACCCCGTTCTCGAGTTGGAAGATCAGGGTCGTCACCCGGATCATGCCGCTGGCGGTGCGGGCCAAATCGATCGGTCGATGCCCGCCGAGTGCCGGCCGCTTCTCCGCCAGCCACCCGCGGGCCGCCTCCGCGTTGCCGTTGAAGAACCCCACCGTCTGCCGGTACAGGTCGGCCAACCGGAGCAGGTGGTCGGACTCCTCGGCGGACAACTTCCCGGCCATCTTCCGCCGGGCCAGGGTGCGGGCAGGCAATTTCATCACCGCGTACACGTCCTTCGGGTCCAGTTCACTCGTTTCGAGGAACTTGGTCAGCGCCTTAAACGGTAGACCGGCGAGCAACTTCTCGTGTAGGGCGATCGGGTTGGTCGGCTTCATCCCAAGCAGGGCTTCGGCCGACGGCGTCGTTGCGGTCGAGGACATCATACTCGCTCCCGGGCGAATGGCATGGATTCTAGTGCCACTTGACACAATCCTACCTGGGTTCCGCCGGCCGGTCAATCGCCCGCTCATTGTTTCCGCCGACCCGCCCGGATACCATTTTCCCGCATCCCACCCCCGAGGCACCTCCGATGGCCCGCCTGCTGTTCGCCCTGCCCG
The DNA here is from genome assembly GCA_022841795.1 of Fimbriiglobus sp. Taxonomy (GTDB): domain Bacteria; phylum Planctomycetota; class Planctomycetia; order Gemmatales; family Gemmataceae; genus JALHQU01. The sequence continues at coordinate 3,692 of JALHQU010000095.1, read as the reverse complement.
CCGTCCTGTTCGCCCTCTCGCCCGCCCCGGCCGACAACTGGCCGCTGTGGCGGGGGCCGAAGAACGACGGGCACAGCGCCGAGAAGGGCCTGCCGGACGAGTGGACCGAGACGAAGAACGTGGTGTGGAAGGTGAAGCTGCCGGGGCCGGGGTCGAGTACCCCGTGCGTGTGGGGGGACAAGCTGTTCCTCACCGCCGTGGACGGGGCCGACCTGTCGCTGCTGTGCGTCGGCACCGACGGGCAGGAGAAGTGGAAGAAGGCGGTGGGGAAGGGGAACAAGGCGGCGCGGAACGACGAGGGGAACTCGGCGTCGGCGTCGTGCAGCACCGACGGCGAGCGGGTGTACGCGCTGGTCGGCGACGGGCACCTGGTGGCCTACGACCTGAACGGCACCGAGAAGTGGGCGGTGGACCTACAGGCGAAGTACGGCAAGTTCGAGATCCAGTTCGGCGCGCACTGGTCGCCGGTGTTGCACAAGGGGCGGCTGTACGTCACCCCGCTGCACCGCTCGTTCAAGTCCGTGGTGTGCTTCGACGCGGCCACCGGCAAGGAGCTGTGGAAGGCCGAGCGGAAGACGGACTCGCCGCCGCGGGTGGAGTCGCCGGACGTGTACGCCTCGCCGTTCGTGTGGGAGAACGGGGACAAGGCGGCGCTCATCGTCCACGGCGACGACTACTGCACCGCCCACAGCCTGAAAGACGGGGCCGAGCTGTGGCGGGTGACGGAACTGAACCCGAAGGCGAATTACAACAACCACTGGCGGGCGGTGTCGAGTCCGCTGGTGACGCCGAACCTGATCGTGGTGCCGTCGTGCAAGAACGGGGTGACGGTGGGCATCGACCCGAACACGGCAAAGGGTGAGATCGGGCCGGGGGCGACGGCCAGCGGCGAGCTGTGGCGGGCGGCCCGCGGCACCCCGGACGTGCCGTGCCCGATCCTGGTGGACGGCACCGTGTTCGTGTGGCGGGAGAACAGCAACCTGCTGGCGTGGGATGCCAAGACGGGCAAGCAGACGGGCGAGCTGAAGTTGACGAACGAGCGGCACCGGGCCAGCCCGGTGTTCGCCGACGGCAAGCTGATCCTGGTCGGGCGGGACGGGAACATGGCGACGGTGAAGGCGAAGGCCGAGCCGGAACTGATAGCCAAGATGAAGCTGCCGGACACGTTCACCGCCTCGCCGGCGGTGAGCGGCGGACGGATCTACCTGCGGGGGTGGACCCACCTGTGGGCGATCGGCACGAAGTGAACCGACCTTGCGGCGGGCGGCGGGCGTGGGGTATCAACGATCGTAAGTGAACTGCGGAGGGAGAACATGTCCACGCTGTCACCGCCGCTGTCCCCCCCGCCGGGGTATCTGAGCATGTCCGCGCTTCGCAAGCTGAGCGTGGCCGAGTACCAGAAGTTGATCGACGTGGGCGTTCTGACCGACGAGGACAAGGTCGAGTTGCTCGAAGGCCACTTGGTGCTCAAGATGCCCGCCAACCCGCCGCACGATTCGGCCATGATGGCCCTCGACCACTTCATCCAGCGGATGGCGCCGGACGGGTATCTGGTGCGGTGTCAGCACGGGTCGGACTTCCCGGACAGTCGCCCGGAACCGGACATCGCAGTCGTCCGTGGCGACCTGCGGTCGTTCAGGGCCAGACACCCCGAACCGGCGGAGATGGCGCTGGTCATCGAGGTGTCCGACTCCAGCCTGTCCCGCGACCGGCTGGACAAGGGCCGCATCTACGCCCGCGCCGGCATCCCGGTGTACTGGGTGGTGAACCTGGTGGACCGGCAGATCGAGGTGTACACCGACCCGACCGGGCCGGTGTCGGCGCCGGTGTACCGCCGGCGGCAGGACTACCCGCCGGGAACGACGGTGCCGATCGACCTGGACGGCAGGGCGATCGGCACGCTGGTGGTGGGCGAAGTGATCCCGTAGCCGGGGGTTCTCACTCGGCGGCGATGTCTTCCTTCACCAGCTGGATGTAGAACGTCGTCTTCTTCTCCTCGATCTTCTCGGCCAGCAGCTTCTCCGCCTCCTTCTTCTGCGGGAACGGGAACACCCCCGCCCGCTTGCCGGCGTTGTCGAACACCACCCACGTCGCCCGCTTCCGCACCTCCTTCACCGCCCGCGTCCGCTTCTTCGCCGGCGCCTTCACCTTCGCCGGCGCCTTCTTCTTCACCACCTTCTTCTTCTTCTTCGGCGCGTCCTCGTCGTCCGAGTCGTCGTCGTCATCTCCGGCCGCGTCCGCGTCGGCGTCGCCCTCGGCTTCGGCCTCGTCCCCCTCCTCTTCGTCCTCGTCCTCGTCCTCCTCTTCGTCCTCGTCCGTCTCCACCACCTCTTCGCCTTCCCGCTCGCGGGCTTCCAGGGCGTCCGCCTCCCGTCGCAGGTCCAACCGGCTGCGACCGGCGCCAGCACGTCGTCCGGCCATATCTCCTCCGTTCGCCGCGTTCCAGCAGCGGTGTGAGTGCGAGTCCACCAGACGTATAAACTTACCGACGCCCGCCGGCGCCGACAAGCCGTCCGAGGATTCGCCCGATGCCCGACCTGCCCCCGGACCCGCTTCATGCCCACCTCGCCCTGGCCCTGGTGCCGGGGCTGGGGCCGAAGCTGACGCGGGCGGTGCTGGAGCGGTTCGGCTCGCCGGAGGCGGTGCTGCGGGCGACCGCGGCCGACCTCGAAGCCGTGCCGATGGTCGGGGCGAAGCTGGCCCAGAAGTTCGCCGCCGGGTTCCGCACCGCCGACCCGACCCGCGAGCGGGAACTGGTACGGCGGCACGGGGTGACGGTGGCCGTCCGCGGCGATGCGAACTACCCGGCCCGGCTGGAGACGATCGACGACGCCCCGCCCCTGTTGTACTTCCGCGGCGAGATGACGGCGGCGGACGCGACCGCCGTCGGCATCGTCGGCTCGCGGCACTGCACCGGGTACGGGCGGCGGATGGCCGAGCGCCTCGCCGCTGGTTTGGCGCGGGCGGGGGTGACGGTCGTCTCCGGGCTGGCCCGCGGGATCGACGGCGTGGCACACAAGGCGGCGCTGGATGCCGGCGGGCGGACGATCGCGGTGCTGGCGAACGGGCTGTCTACCGTGTACCCGCCGGAACACGCCGACCTGGCCGGGCAGGTATCCCGGTGCGGGGCGGTCATCACCGAGACGCCGATGACGGTGGACCCGCAACCGGGCATGTTCCCGGCCCGCAACCGCATCATCAGCGCGCTGTCGCGGGCGGTGGTGGTGGTCGAGGCGAACGAGCGGAGCGGGGCGCTCATCACCGCCACCCACGCGGCCGAGCAGGGGCGGGAGGTGTACGCCGTGCCCGGCAACGCCGACAGCCCGGCCAGCGCCGGCTGCCTGGAACTGATCCGCAAGGGCGCCCGGATGGTGCGGAGTGCCGACGACATCCTCGAAGACTTGCAGGGCCTCGCCCCGCCCGACCCGCCGACCCGAACGGTGAAACCCGAGCGCCAGCGAGGGGGTGATCCGCCCGCACCGGCCGGTCCGCCACCGGGCATGGACGACACCCACCGCCGCATCTGGGACGCGCTGACCGAGCCGCGGCACGCCGACACCCTCACTCGCGACCTGGGCATCTCCGCCGCCGACCTGTCCCGCCTGCTGATGACGATGGAGCTGAAGAAGTGGGTCCGCCGCCTGCCGGGGAACAGCTACGAGCGGCGGTAGGTGCCGCGAGCCGAGCGGCAC
>JALHQU010000094.1 GCA_022841795.1 Fimbriiglobus sp. | reverse complement strand
CCTCGCTCACGCGAGGCTTCGACCGCGACCTACAGGAAAGTCATACGCCCGCGGCTGCTGGGTGGTCGATCTGGTGCTGGGGGGCCAATAAGTAGTAGGCACACTCCGTGTGCCGTCATTAGAACGGCACACGGAGTGTGCCTACTACTTATTGGCCCGCCGCGTACCCTCACCTCATGCCGATCGAAGTCAGTCTGGCCGTGCTGCTCGCCGCCGCCGCCGCCGCGTGCGCCGTGCCCGGCGTGTTCCTGGTGCTACGGCGGCTGGCCCTGGTGTCCGACGCCATCTCGCACGTCCTGCTGTTCGGCATCGTCGCCGCCTTCCTGCTCACCCGCGACCTGGCGTCGCCGTGGCTGTTCGTCGGGGCGGCGGCCAGCGGGGTGCTGACGGTAGCGCTGGTGGAAGCCCTCCAGCGGACGCGGCTGGTGCGGGAGGACGCGGCCATCGGCCTGGTGTTCCCCGCCCTGTTCAGCCTGGGGGCGATCCTGCTGCGGCTGTACGTCCCGCCCGGCGTCCACCTGGACGTGGACCAGGTGCTGCTCGGCACGCCGGAGATCGCCACGCTGAACACGCTGACCGTGGGCGGGTTCGCCATGCCCGCCGGGGCGGTGCTGCTGGCCGGCTTGTTCGTGCTGAACGCCGGGCTGGTGGCGGTCTTCTACAAGGAGTTGAAGCTGGGCACATTCGACGCCGGGCTGGCGGCGGTGTTCGGGTTCGCCCCGGCGGTGCTGCACTACGGGCTGATGACGGCGGTCAGCCTGACGGCGGTGGCGGCGTTCGACGCCGTCGGCCCGGTGCTGGTGGTGGCGCTGTTCGTCGTCCCGCCGGCGGCCGCGTACCTGCTCACCGACCGGCTGTCGGTCATGCTCGCGCTGTCGGTGGGCATCGGGGTGGCCGGGGCGATCGTCGGTGTGTGGGTCGCGGTGTGGCTGGACGCGAACGTGGCCGGCACGGTGGCGACGGCGCTGGGCGTGTTGTTCGCGGCGACGTTCGTGTTCGCCCCGCGGCGGGGGCTGGCGGCGGCGGCGGTGATGCGGTGGCGGCGGAAGCGGCGGTTCCACGAGACCATGCTGGCCATCCACCTGACCCAGCACGAGGGCACCCCGCAGGAGGAGGACGAGAGCCGGCTGGCCGGGCTGCACCGGCACCTGGGGTGGCTGCCGCACGAGGCGGCGGCGGTGGCCACGCGGGCCGAGCGGCGGGGGCTGGTGGTCCGCCGCGGGGAGCGGCTGCACCTCACCCCGGAGGGCCGCACGGCGGCGGGCGAGGCGCTGGGGTGAGGCAAGGTGGTCGGCACACTCCGTGTGCCGATCTGGTGAACCCGGCCCGCGAGGGCCGTGGGTATCGCTCACGCACCCACCGACCTGGCGGTCGGGGTTCACCCAGTTCCGCCGGTCGGCGGCGGGGTCGGCGTGGGCGCCTTCCGCAGCCGCATGTTCACCAGCTCGATGACCACCGCGAACGCCATGGCGAAGTAGATGTACCCCTTGTCGATGTGCTGACCCAGGCTCTCGGCCACCAGCAGCGCGCCGATCAGGATGAGGAAGCTGAGCGCCAGCAGCTTGATGCTCGGGTTCTTGTCCACGAACCGGCTGATCGGCTCGGCGAACAGCACCATCACCCCGACGGCGATGAGCATGGCCACCACCATCACCCACAGGTCCTCCACCATGCCGACGGCGGTGATGACCGAGTCGAGGGAGAAGATGATGTCGATGATGGCGATCTGCACGATCACCGCGGCGAACCCGGCCGCCTTCTTCGCCGCACTCGGCCCGGCCTCGGCGTGTTCGATCTTCTCGTGAATCTCCTTGGTGCTCTTGCCGATCAGGAACAGCCCGCCGAGGAACAGCACCAGGTCGCGGACGGAGATGCCGCGGGCCTCCGGGTCGTGCAGGAACGGCAGGTCGGGCAGGGTGAACAGCGGCTTTGTCGCGGCCATCAGCCACGTCAGGGTGAACAGCAGCAGCAGGCGGGTGCCGAGCGCCGCGATCAGCCCGATGCGGCGGGCCAGCGGCTGCTGCGGCGGCGGCAGCTTGCCGGCGATGATGGCCAGGAAGATGATGTTGTCGATGCCCAGCACGATCTCCATGACCGTGAGGGTGAGCAGGCCGATGAGCGCGGCCACCAGCCCGGTCCGCTTCGGGTGCAGGAACTTGACCTTCAGCCCCTCGGCCAGCGGCAGCGGCTCGGTCTTGTCGCCGACCGTCACCGGCAGTTCCCGCGTCAGCAGTTGGCCCCGCATCCGCGAGTGGTCGGTCATCTCGACGGCCGCGTCCACCATCTGATCGTCCGCCGCCTCGATCACCAGCGACTTCACCTTGCCCAGGTCCAGGTCGATGGTGCCGGCCGTCACCTTCAGCCGCAGGGTGGTGAACCGGGCCACCCCGTCGGCCGTCGGCTGGCCCGCCCGCTCGATCTGGATCTTCAGTTCACCGGGGGGCGACTCGGACGACGGGTCCCCGGCGCCGACGACGGAGGCGAGGACGAACCCGGCGACGAACAGCAGCAGGAGGCGACGGGCGTTCGGCATACCACGCTCGGCAGGAATGGGGAATGCGTTCGTTATAGGGCGGGCCAATAAGTAGTAGGCACACTCCGTGTGCCGTTCCGGATGACGGCACACGGAGTGTGCCTACTACATATTCAGCCCGGCTTCCGCTTCGGCCCGCGGACGGCTTCGGCGGTGAGCGGGTCGTCCGGCCAACTGTGCTTCGGGTAGCGGGCGCGAAGTTCCTTCCGCACCTGCGGGTAGCCGGTCGCCCAGAAGCTGGCCAGGTCGTCCGTCACCTGCTGCGGGCGGTAGTTCGGCGCGAGCAGGTGCAGCAACACCCGTACCCGTCCGCCGGCGAGCCGCGGGGTTTCGGTCAGCCCGAACAGTTCCTGGATTCGAGCAGCCAGCACCGGCGGGCGGCCGGGTTCGTACTGAATGGCAATGTGGCTGCCGCTGGGCACCTCGATCCGCTCCGGCACCTCGCGGTCCGCGAACTGCTGTTGCTGGTAGGTCAGCATCCCGCGGAGGTGATCAAGCCACCGGCCGTTTCGGACAGCGGCGAGGGACCGCAACCCGCGGCACAGTTCGGGCAGCATCGCCTTCAGCGCGTCGTCATCGACCGCGGGCAAGTCGGCGTCCGACATCCACCCCTTCAGGCACCGCAGGCGAAGCAGGAACAAGCCGGCGGGGGAATCCGGTGGGGGAAGTACCTTCTCCCACCGCTCTGCCGCAGCCGCGGCGAGTGCCTTTGCGGCGGCGTCCTCGTCGGCGATGTGTGCCGGGGTGTCGTCGAGGACCAGGTCGGCGAAGCGGGTCTGCTTGCGGGCGACAAGCTTTTCGGACGACTCGTCGAACACCACCTCGGTGACGGTGGCTAGCTGCTCCGCCGGCAGCCACTCCCGCCGCACCGCGGACGCCATCCGCACCAGCGACTCCACCCCGCCGGCATCGACATCGACGCACACGAACAGCTCGGGGTCGAGGACGCCCGATTGCGGGCCGAGCTTCACCCCCCGCCCGCCGACCATACGGGCGCGACGATCGGAAGGGGCGCGCCGCCGGGCGAGCCGGTCGGGGAAGGCAGCGAATAGGGCGCGGAGGAGTGCATCGGAAGACCCCACCCCCCGGCCCCCTCCCCGAAGCGGAGAGGGGGTGACAGAGGGCGGCTGGCTTTTCTCCCCCTCTCCAGGTTGGAGAGGGGGCCGGGGGGTGAGGTCTCCGACCAACCGCACCAACTGCCCCTTCACCGCCAGCACCTGCATCGCCCCGCCGCGGTGCAACTCGCCGAGCGGGAACAGCGTCCGTCCGGTCGCCTCGAACGCCTCCAGCGCTTCCACCCGATCCAGCACGTCGGACTCGGTCGGCTCGCGGTGGCCGTGGAACTGCGGCGGGCTGTCCTCCCGCAAGAACGGGTCGCGGTCGGACAGCAGCGCCGCCGCGAGTGCTGCGCGATCGGCCACCCCCAGCCGGGCGCCCTCGACCAGCATCCGTCCCACGCGCGGGTGGACCGGCAGCCCGGCCAGTTCCTTCCCGAGCGGTGTCAATTCTTGTCTTCTTGTAGCCGGGGTCTGTGACCCCGGTCCGGCCTCACAGAGGCCGGCTACAGGATGAAGCGCCCCGAGCAGCCGCAGCAGTTCCAACGAGTGCGTCACCGTCTCCGGCCGCGGCGGGTCGAACCAGCCGAAATGGGCCACGTCCGCCTCGCCGAACGCGAGCAGTTGCAGCACCGCCCCGCACAGGTCCACGCGGCGGATTTCCGGCTCGGTGTGCTCCGGCCGGGCGCGGTGGCCGTGTTCGTCCCACAGCCGCACGCACACGCCGGGCTGCGTCCGCCCCGCCCGCCCCGCCCGCTGGTCCGCCGACGCGCGGGAGATCGGCACCAGCCGCAGCCGGTCCATGCCCACGCCCGGCTCGAACTCCAACTGCCGGGCCAGCCCGCCGTCTACCACCGCCGTCACGCCCTCCACCGTAACGGACGTTTCGGCCACGTTCGTGCTCAGCACCACCTTGCGGGCGTCGAGTCTGCGAAGCGCCCGGTCCTGCTGCTCCGGCGGCAGGTCGCCGTGCAGCGTCAGCACCTCGACGCCCTGATGTTGCAGGTCGTCGAGCAGACCCGCCGTCTGGCGGATCTCCCGCAGGCCGGGCAGGAATGCCAGCACGTCGCCGGCGGTCGAATCGAGTAGATCGCGGACGGCAGCCGCGACCGCCGCTGACAGCGGGGTGTCAGCCCGCCGCGGGCGGTAGCGGATATCGACCGGGAACGTGCGGCCCTCGCTCGTCACCACCGGGGCGTCGCCCAGGTACGCCGCGATCGGCCCGGCGTCGAGCGTGGCGGACATCACCACCACCTGTAAATCCGGCCGCACCGTCCGGCGGACCAGCCGCACCATCGCCAGCGCGAGGTCGGCGTCCAGCCCCCGCTCGTGGAACTCGTCGAACACCACGCTCGACACCGATTCGAGGAACGGGTCGGCGTGCAACTCGCGGAGCAGGATGCCGGGGGTGACGGCGACGACGCGGGTGCGGGCCGAGGTCTTGCGGTCGAATCGGACGTGATAGCCGAACGGGCCGCCCAGGTCGGACCCGTCTTCGGCGGCCATCCGCCGGGCGGCGGCGCGGGCGGCCACCCGCCGGGGTTCGAGCATCAGGATGCGACCGGGTCGCTCCGGGAACGCCCGCAGGATGGCCGGCGGCACGCGGGTGGTCTTGCCGGCCCCGGTGGGGGCACGCAGCACCACCGCCCCGCTCTCGCGGAGCCGGGCGAGGAGTTCCGGCAGAACGGCATCGATCGGCAGTGGCGGGAGCGGCACGAGGGATGTTGTAGGGCGACGGGTTGCAGCCGCGGAGCGAGGACGACATGACCCACGCCCGAAAGGGGTGGCGGAAAACTCGGCCAAAATCCGAACCTCGCTCGTTTTTCTCCGCGAGCCGACCGTGGGCGTGTCGCTAACCGTGCGGGCGTTCCACCACCGTGGCACCCGCTCACCCCGAGCGGGCGGTGGGGGCGCGCCGACAGGCAGGGGGACCGATCATGCTGGTGACACTGGACATCTTCTCCGGGATGCCGAACCCGACGTGGACCCTCACCCCGAAGCAGGCGAAAGACCTGACCAGCCGGCTGGCGGGCAAGGCGATGGCGGCGGCCGACGCGACGGACGGGGCGCTCGGGTTCCGCGGGTACATCCTGTCGACCGCCACCGACGACACCGCGACCGCGGCCGACGCCGGACTGCCCGAGGTGTTCCGCATCCCCGCCGGCGGGATGGACGGGTTCGTGCCGGCCCACGCCGCGGACCTGGAAACCCTGGCCCTGCCGTCCGCCCAGGACATGGGGGACGCGGCCGAGTGGCTGCTCGGCACCGGCGGCGGGGCGGTGGACGACGAACTGCTGAACCTGGTGAAGGGGATGATGGGCGAGGCCGGGCGGGCGCCCGCGGCCGAGGCGGCGGACGCGGCGGCCGCCGCCTGCGTCATCCAGAACACCGCGTACAACCCCGGCTTCTGGAACACCCCGACCGTGCAGCCGTACAACAACTGCTACAACTACGCGATGAACTTCCGGTCGAACACGTTCGCCCAGCCGGGCAAGATCTCCGGCCACCCGAACAGCGTCATGCAGTGTGCGAACGTGAGTGCGGCGGCCAACTGGGACGGGTGCAAGGCGACCTGCTCGGGGCCGAACAAGAACGTCGCCCTGGTCGTCTGGCCGGGCCGGGACTACCACTGGTACCGGCGGCACTCGAACGGGTTCTGGGGGCACAAGCCGGGGAGCACGGCGGCCCGGAACACGGACAACAGCGGCCGGGTGATCGGCGGCGCGCTCAACCCGCAGAACTGCAACCGCGGCCCGTACACCAGCTTCTGCGGCTACCGCTTCTCCCCGGTCGGGATGAAGGTGTCGTAGCCCGGCGGGGAGGACGACGGATGCGCGTGACCCTGGACGTGTTCAGCGGCCGGTCCAACCCGGCGTGGGATCTGTCGGCCGCCGAGCGGGGGGAGTTGGCCGCCCGCCTCGCCGGGCTGCCGCCCGCGGACGAACCCCCGGCGGCCGACGGGCTGGGGTACCGGGGGTTCGTCATCTCCAACCCGAGCGGGGAGGGCGGCCTGCCGACCGAAATCCGGGTGTGCGGCGGCCGCGTGTCGGTCCGCGGGGCCGGGGGGGAGTACCACGCCCTCGACGCCGCCGGCCTCGAACCGTGGCTGACCGAGCAGGCCCGCCGGGAGGGGCACGGGGATCTGGTCGAGCCGACGGGGTGGTGACCCGCCCGCCGCGGCGTCACCCCGCGTTCGTGCCGACCGTCTTGAAGTCCTCCATCGCGCGAGCGACGGCCAGCGGCAGCACCTTCCGGAGTCTTCGACTCCGCCTGATGTCGGCGAAGTTCCGCAGGATGTGCTCGGCCTGCCGGCTGCCCGTCCGCCGGTAGTACTCGTCGATGATCGGGTGGATCCACTCGTAGTCGGCGTGCGGCACGTCCCCGAACGTCACGCTCTTGCTGTGCAGCTTCCGCGGCACGTCGGCGTGCGGGTCGTACACGAACAGCTCGCCGCCGGTCATCCCGGACCCGATCTCGTTCTCGATCGGCCCGAGGATCAGCACCCGCCCGCGGGTCATGTACTCGCACGCGTACTTGCCGGCCGCCTCGGCCACGATGGTCGCCCCGCTGTTGCGGATGCCCAGCCGGTGCCCGGCCCGCCCGCCGACGAACACCTTGCCGTCCGTCGCCCCGAACCCGACGTTGTTCCCGGCCACGCTCAGCAGTTCCTTGCCGTAGTCCGTCTTCGCGTAGTCGAGCGTGACGGTGACGACCCCGCCTGATATGCCCTTCGCCACCCCGTCCTGGGCGAACCCGCGGAGTTCCAGGTCCAGCCCGGCCACGCACCACGCGCCGAAGCTCTGCCCGGCCTCGCCGTCGAACCGCACCTTGATCTTCTTCCCGTGCGGCATCCCCTCGCGGCCGTACAGCTTGGCGATGCGGCCGGCGATGGTCGCCCCGACGCTGCGGTCGGAGTTCCTGATCTTGAATACCAAACTCGCATCCGCCGCGGCGTCGATGGCGTCCTGCGCCGCTTCCAGAATCCGCTGGTTGAGCGTGCCCCGCCCGCCCAGGTCGCACACCCCGGCGGCGTCGAACGTCACCTGCGGGAACCGCTCGTTCAGCCCGGTCAGGGCCATGTCCGGCCGCAGGAACCGGCTCACGTCCACCCGCTGGATGCGACCGCTGATGGCCGGGTCCGTCCGCTTCTCCAGCAGGTCCGCCCGGCCGGTGATCTGGTCGATGTGGGTGAACCCCAGGTCGGCCAGGATGCACCGCACCTCCTCGGCCACCGCCAGCAGGTACGCCTTGGTGTGCTCCGGGTGCCCGTTGTACTCCTTCTGGTCGCTGGTGATGCCGGTCGGGCAGTTGGGGATGTGGCAACTCTTGCACACGATGCACCCGACGGACACCATCAGCCCCTGGCCGAACACGAACTCGTCCGCCCCGAACAGGGCGTACTTGACCACGTCCGCCCCGGCCTTGATGCCGCCGCCCACCCGCAACTGCACGGTGGTCCGCAGGCCGTTCACCACCAGCGCCTGATGTGCTTCGGCCAGCCCCATCTCGCTCGGCAGCCCGGCGTGTTCTTTGCTGCTCACCATCGCCGCCCCGGTGCCGCCGTCGATGCCGTCGATCTCGATCACGTCCGCTCCGGCCTTCGCCACCCCGCAGGCGATGGTGCCGATGTTCTCGACGGCCACCAGCTTCACGCTCACCCGCACCCCCGGCTTCACCGCCTTCAGGTCGTAGATGAGCTGGGCCAGGTCCTCGATGCTGTAGATGTCGTGGTGCGGGGGCGGGGAGATCAAATCCGTGCCCGGCTTGGCGAACCGGATGTCGGCGATCTCCTTCGTCACCTTCTTGCCCATCAACTGCCCGCCCTCGCCCGGCTTCGCCCCCTGCGCCATCTTGATCTGTAGCTCGTCGGCGTTGATCAGGTACTCGGCGTCCACCCCGAACCGGCCGGACGCCACCTGGCGGATGCGGCTGCGGAACCGGCTGCGGGTGATGTCCCCATCCAGGGTGTACACCGCCGGCTGCTGCTTCCGCTTCTCCAGCACGGCGGTCCAGTATGCGGAGTGGTGCCGTTCGGGGGCGTCGTTCCGCCAGCGGAACTCGCCGCCCTCCCCGCTGTTGCTGAACCCGCCGAGTTCGTTCAGCGCCGCCGCGATGGTCATGTGCGAGTTGCCGGACAGCGCCCCGTGGCTCATCGCCGCCCCGCGGAAGTGGTGCTTCACCAGATCCACGGCCGACACCACCGTGTCCCGGCTCACCCGCGGGAGCGGGGACTTGCCGATGCGGAACAGGTCGCGGAGGACCGTCGGCGGGCGGTCGGCCACCATCTTGCTGAACTTGGCGAACCCGAGTTCGATCTGCGGCGGGGTGTTCGGATCGACCGCCTGCGGCGGGGCGGTGTACGCCATCTCCCCGCCGTTGTTGGTGATGTTCGTCTCCGGGTGGGCGGGCAGCACCGCCTCCCGCAGGGCCATCCGCACCTTGGCGTTGTAGGCGTGATAGTCGCGGTTCCGCCCGAGGACGGTCATCTTCTCCGCCTGCTTCACCCGCCAGTCGCAGTCGTCCACGATGTCTTGCAGGGTCAGCCCGCCGACGCGGCTGGGGAAGTCGCCCAGGTACTCCATCAACTCCGGGCCGAACCCGACCGCCTCGAACAGCATCGCCCCGCGGTACCCCTCGATGGTCGTGATGCCCATCTTGCTGATGATCTTCTTGAGCGAGTCCTCCAGCGCCTCGAACAGCCCCTCCAGCGCGTCCCGCGGACTCAGCGTCACGTCCTGCTTCGTCTCCGGGTGCTTCCAGGTGATGCCGTCCTTGATGAGCCGCAGCATCAGGTACGGGTGGACGGCGTCGCCGCCGAACGCCACCAGCACGGCGATGTCGTGCCCCTCTTGCATGTCCCCGGCCTGCACCACCAGCGAGCAGCGGTCACGCAGCCCCTGCCGGCACAGGTGCGTGTGGACCGCCCCGAGCGCGAGCAAACTCGGGATCGGGTCGATCCCCTTGCGGCACGACTCGCGGTCGGTGATGCACAGCACGTGGTGGCCGGTGTGGATAGCCTTCTCGGCGTCCGCCCGCAGCTTGTCCAGGTTGGCCTTCAGCGCCGCCGCCCCGCCGGACAGCGGGAAGGTGGCGTCCAGGGTGGTGTACGCGAACACCTCGTTCCGCTGCAGTTCGTCGATCATCGCGTCGTTCACGATCGGCGACGGCAGCTCCATCTGCTTCACCGGCAGGTCGTCCTCGCCGGTGGCCGGCAGCGGCTGGCCGGCCCGCAGCGGGGACCGCCCGAGGTACGTCACCAGGCTCATCGCCCCGCCCTCGCGGTACGGGTCGATCGGCGGGTTCGTCACTTCCGCGAACGTCTGCTGGCAGTACTTGAACAGCGTCGGGTGGTGCTGGCTGAACACCGTCAGCACCCGGTCGTGCCCCATCGAACTGAGCGGCTCCTTCTTCAGCTTGGCCATGTCCTTGACGAACACCGCCCGCTCGAAGTCCCACCCGGACGCCTGGAGCAAGTGATCGACCGTCCAATTCTGCTCCCGCAGCACCGCCCCGACCACGTCCTCCGTTTGCCGGCTCAGGTCGAACCCCTCGGTCAGGATCACCTGCTTCTTGTTCAACTCGTGAACGTCGCCCAGCTCCTTCGTCGCCGCGCTCACCACGCGGGCCAGGATCTGGTGCGAGTCCGCCCGCTCGCCGGTGGCCGTGTCCAGGGCGATCATCTGCCCCGGCTGGAGCTGCCCGCTGGCGGTGATGTTCGCCTGGTCCAGCCCGAACACTCCGGACTCGGAGCCGATGTACAGCCACCCCCGCTTGTCCGAACACCACCGCACCGGCCGCAGGCCCATGCGGTCCACCAGCCCGACCAGGGTGCGGCCGTCGGTGCCGATGACGCCGGCCGGCCCGTCCCACGCGCACAGGCTGCCGTAGGTGCGGCGGCAGTAGGTGAACAGTTGGAACGCCTCACTCCCCCACACGTCCTCTTCCGTGTCCCACACCGGCGGGATGCTCAGCCGCAGCGCGCGTTCGAGCGACCAGCCCTGTTCGAGCGTCAGGTACTCCAACCACTCGTCCAGGCTGGCGCTGTCGCTCATTCGTGGGGTGAGCAGGTCGCCGCCGGGCGGCGGCGGGGTGAGGCCGCGGCTGAACGCCGACACCGCGTTCCGGTTGGTGCGGACGGTGTTGATCTCGCCGTTGTGGCACACGTACCGGAACGGCTGGGCCAGCTTCCAGTTCGGCAGGGTGTTGGTGCTGTACCGGCGGTGGAAGGTGGCGACGCCGACCTCGACCGCCGGGTTGGTCAGGTCCGGGTAGAAGTCCACCAGCTGCGGGGAGGTGAGCAGCCCCTTGTAGCTGATGAGCCGGGCAGACAGGGACGGCAGGTACACGTCCAGTTCGGCCTGGGCGAACTGCCGCCGCAGGTCCAGCCGCCGGCGGTACAGCCAGCGGTCGGCCGCCGCCTCGTCGCCGGTGACGGCGAACAGCACCTGCTCAATCGCCACCGGGCGGGACTGCTTCGCCAACTGCGGCAGGGCGTCGTCGTTCGTCGGCACCGGGCGGAACCCGAGCGGCTTCACCGGCCCGCCGCTCAGCGCGTCGAAGATGAGCTTGCGGGCGTGGGCGGCGCGGCCGGGGTCGCGGTCCGACACGAACACCACCCCGGCGCCGACGCGGGTGTCCGGCCGCAGGTCGCGGCTGCCGTCCAGCTTCAGCCGCTTCGCTTCCTCTTTCAGGAACTCCTGCGGCAGGGTGAAGGTGACGCCGGCGCCGTCCCCGGCGCGGCCGCACACACCGCCGCGGTGCTCCATCGCCACCAGCGCGAGCAGGGCTTTCTTCAGCACCTCGTGGGCGGGGGTGCCGTGCTTGGAGGCGACGCCGCCGATGCCGCAGGCGTCTTTCCCGATGGTGTCCGTGTAGAGGAGGGCGCCACTCTCAGCCAGCTCGCGTCCGGTCATGATGGGTCCGTACCCCTCCGCGGCCCCGGGGTGGAGGAGAGGTGGCCCCGCGGCGCAATGAGAATCGAAACGGCTGAGGGTAACATACGGACGGCGGGGGCGTGAAGGGTAATTCTCATGAATCCGCTGTCCGACATGCGGTTGCGCCGCGCAGCCCGCCCGACAGTTTTTTTCGGCAGGCTCTTGAACGGGTTCCGGCGGGAAAGTACAACTACGCCGCGATCGGTTTCCGATCCAGGTCTCATCCTGTGGAGCGGCACTGCGGCGTCGGTGTCCGACGTTCGCCCCCCACGCACTCACGCGAAAGGAACACCCGTCATGCTATGGGCTGACTTCCTGCAAAAAGCCGGCGACGCCATGAGCGAGTGGTACGTCCTCGTCCCGCTCATCCTGGTGTTCCTGGGGTTGATCGGGGTGATGGTGTTCATGCGGATGAAGAAGAAGGACGAGGACTAACCCCACAATTCGAATCGGAAGTTTCGACCCGGCCGGCCGGGGGCACCTGCCCCTCGCGGGCCGGTTGCGTTTTAGGGGGAAGACCTCACCCCCCGGCCCCCTCTCCGAGCCGGAGAGGGGGTGTTCAACGGCGGATGGCGGTTGGAAGCCGAGTTCGGCTGTTCGGCGGCGGACCGCATCACCCGGAACAGAGCTCGCTTGAACACCCCCTCTCCACTTTGGAGAGGGGGCCGGGGGGTGAGGTCTATCGACCCGCCCCGACGAACGGGTTCGTCCGCTTCTCCTCGCCGACGGTCGTCACCGGCCCGTGGCCGGGGAACACCTTCGCCTCGTCCGGCAGCGGCCACAGCTTCGCCTCGATCCCAGCTTTCAGTTGCGGGAAGCTGCCGCCGGGGAAGTCGGTGCGGCCGACGCTGCCGGCGAACAGCACGTCCCCGCCCAGCACCAGCGGCGGGTTCGAGCCGTGGAGGACGAACACGACGTGCCCCGGCGAGTGGCCGGGAATCTCCCGCACCTCCAGCTCGATGCCGGCGACCGTCAGCCGCTCGCCGTCATCCACCAGCCGGTCGGCCGGCGGGCTGACGATGTCGAACCCCCAGTTCCCGCTCAGGTTGGCGCGGGCGTCGGTGAGCATGATCGCGTCCCCACGGCCGATGATGATGGGGGCGTCCGGGTACGCCGCCTTCAGGTCGGCGTTCCCGGCGATGTGATCGACATGCCCGTGCGTGCAGACGATCGCAACCAGGGTCAGTTTCTCCTCGTTCAGCACCTCGACGACGGCGTCCGGGTCGAACCCGGGGTCGATGACGAACGCCTCGGCGTTCCCCTCCGCCCACACCACATACGAGTTCTCCGCGAACGGGGCGGACTCGACCACGCGAACGTGTACCGTCATAGCTGGTTCTCGTGAGCGGCAGGGTTCACCCCGGCCGGGTGTCGGACCTCACCCCCCGGCCCCCTCTCCAAGGTGGAGAGGGGGTGTTCAAGCGAGGTGGATTTCTGAATGAGCGGATGCTCTCCATCGGCGGTCGGCGGATCCGCGGAGGCGTTCGGCCGTTGAACACCCCCTCTCCGAGTCGGAGAGGGGGCCGGGGGGTGAGGTCTTCTTCCCTCCACCCGGCCGCTCAACCGCAGGGCTTCCATACTTTATCCCGCGTACCCGCCGGAGTCCCCCGCCGATGCTCCTTCAACCCATCCGCTGGCTGGTCTGGCTGGTCGGCCGGTTCGTCATGTCCCTGCGGTACTGGGTGACGGTGAAGGGCGCCGCCGAGGTGTTCCGCAAGCCCGGCCCGTACCTGATCCTGCCGAACCACCCGGGGTTCACCGACCCGCCGAACGTGCTGGCCAGCCTGTGGAACGTGTTCCGCTTCCGCCCGGTGGCGAACGAGGCGAACTTCCAGAACGTGGTACTCGGCCCGTTCGCCTGGCTGCTGCGGACGGTGCCGGTGCCGGACATGGAGCGGGCGAGCGCCGAGGCCCACCAGCGGGCGAGCGCGGCCGCGCAGGAGGTGGTGAAGGCGCTCCAGGCCGGGGACAACGTGGCGGTGTGGCCGGCCGGCCGGCTGTGCCGGGACGGGCGGGAGCGGTTGGGCGGCACGCGGGCGGTGTCGGACATCCTGGCCGCCCACCCGCAAACCACCGTGGTGCTGGTCCGCACCCGCGGGCTGTGGGGCAGCCGGTTCGGGTGGGCGGCCGGCGACCCCGGCAAGATCGTGCCGCTGCTGTTCCGCGCCATCCTCACCGGGCTGGGCAGCCTGGTGTTCTTCCTCCCCCGCCGGCGGATGACTATGACGCTGGAGGCGTTCACCGCCGCCGACCGGCCGGAGCCGACCCGCGAGGGCATCAACCGCTGGCTGGAAGGGTGGTACAACGCGGACCTGCCGCCGGAAGGGGAAGGGCCGTGGCCCGGCGAAACCCCGAAGTTCGTCCCGTACCACCTGCTGTTCGGCCCGCGGACCAAAGAGTACCCGCCGCCGGCCCGCGCCGCCGAGTTCGACCTGTCCGCCGTCAAGCCGGCCACCAAGCAGGCCGTCGCCGACATCCTGGGCGACCGGCTGAAGCGGCCGCTGGCCGACGCCGAGAACAAACCGGAGGTGAAGTTCACCGACCTCGGGCTGGACAGCCTGGACGGGATGGAGGTGACATTGGCGGTGGAGCAGCGGTTCGGGTTCACCGGCGACGCCGTGCCGGAGAGCGTCGGCCAACTGTGGGCACTGGCCGAGGGGCTGGCCAAGAAGGGGGTGGTGAAGCCGCCGCCGCCGGACTGGTTCCGCCCGCCGGCCGACACCGACCCGATCGAGGTGCTCGGCGACACCGTGCCGGCGGCGTTCGTCCACCGCGCCTTCCGCCACCTGAAGGACATCGCCGCGGCGGATGACCTCGCCGGGGGGGTGACTTACGAGCGGATGCTGCTCGGCGCCCGGCTGCTGGGCGAACGGTTCCGCCAGTTCCCCGAGCCGAACGTCGGGCTGATGCTGCCGGCGAGCGTGGCCGGGGACACGTCGCTCATCGCCCTGCACCTGGCGGGCAAGCTGCCGGTCATCCTGAACTGGACGACCGGCCCGGCCAACCTGGACCACGCCGTCCGCCTGACCGGGCTGAAGCGGGTGGTCACGTCCAAGACGTTCATCGACCGCACGCACCTGACCGTGCCCGGCGTGGAGTTCGTGTACCTGGAAGAGGTCCGCAAGACGATCGGCAAGATCGAGGGGCTGAAGACGCTGCTGCAAGCCCGCTGGTTCCCGGCGTGGGCGAAGGCGGCGGCGCTGAAGCACGCCGTCACCGACCCGGACAAGCCGGCGGTGGTGCTGTTCACCAGCGGGAGCGAGAAGGCGCCGAAGGCGGTGCCGCTGACGCACGCCAACATCGTCGCCAACGTCCGCCACGCCCTGCCCGAACTCGGCCTGCGGCGGGGCGACTCCCTGCTCGGCTTCCTGCCCCTGTTCCACAGCTTCGGGCACACCGTCACCGCACTGTTCCCGCTGTTCTGCGGCGTCAAGCTGGTGCACCACCCGGACCCGACCGACGCCGCCGCGCTCGTCGCCAAGATCGCCGGGTACAAGCCGAACCTGATCGCCGGCACCCCCACGTTCATCGGGTTCATCCTGGAGCGGGCCAAGCCGGGCGACCTGGACTCGGTCAAGATCATCGTCGTCGGCGCGGAGAAGGCGCCGGACGCGCTGTTCCGCAAGGTGAAGGAAACCGCCCCGAACGCGGTGGTGGTGGAGGGGTACGGGATCACCGAGTGCGCGCCGATCGTCGGGTTCAACCCGCCGGCCAAGACGAAGCCCGGCAGCGTCGGCAAGCCGGTGCCCGGCACCGAGGTGCGGGTGGTCGATCTGGAGTCCAACCGCCCGCTCCCGCAGGGGCAGATGGGCATGATCGAAGTGAGCGGGCCGAGCGTGTTCCCCGGCTACCTCGGGCACGACGGCCCGCCGCCGTTCACCAACGGCGACGGCAAGCGGTGGTACGTGACCGGCGACCTCGGGCTGATCGACCCGGACGGGTACATCATGCTGCACGGCCGGCTGAAGCGGTTCCTGAAGGCCGGCGGGGAGATGATCTCGTTGCCCGCGCTGGAGGAGCCGTTCGCCAACCGCTACCCCCCCACCGACCAGGGGCCGCGGGCGGCCATCGAGGGGATCGAGACGCCGGACGGACGGCGGGTGGTGCTGTTCACCACCGAAGACATCACCCTGAAGGAGGCGAACGCCGTGCTGCAACAGGAGGGGTTCCGCGGGGTGATGCGGCTGGACGAGGTGCGGAAGATCGAGAAGATCCCGGTGCTGGGCACCGGCAAGACGGACTACAAGGTGCTGCGAGCCCAGCTCGCTTAGGGTGGGTCACTGTCTCCGACAGTGACTCTGAAACCGACTGTCGGAGACAGTCGGCCACCCGTTCCGAGAATGCCATGCGGGTCGTCAAGCTGAAGAAGATGAAGCGGATCAGCGGCGTCCACTTCGCCCCCGACGGCGGCCGCCTGCTCGTGTGCGGCGGGGAAGAAGTGCGGATGGTGGACGACGCCGTGTGGATCGACGTGGCGGCGGGGAAGGAGATCGGCCGCCTCGGGCTGAACGCTGACTGCTACGCGGTGACGGACGACCTGACCCGGATTGCCCTCGGGTCGCCGCGGGGGGACGACCCCGACGACGAGTTGCCGCCGGTCGTGTGGTTCGATTTCGTCAAGCCGAAGCTGCACTCGCTCCCGCTCGCCGACGTCCGGCCGGTGTACGGGCTGGCGTTCTCCCCGGACCGGAAGCGGCTCGCCGTGTCGCACCACGACCCGGATGCCGATCCGACTTGGGACGAGGACGACGGCCCACCCGACAGCCGTTTGGCGGTCTGGTCCGCAGGCGAGAAACCCAAGTGTACGAAGAACTACGTCGATGACTGCTCCGCCGTCATTACCTTCAACCCGGCCAGCACTCGCATCGCGTTCAGCGGTGGGATCGACAGTGACTCGGCGGTGTGTGTCGTGAAACTTCGTGACTCGCAAAGTTTCGGCAAACGTTTTTACCCGAAGGGCAACCAGACGCGGCAACTCGTGTACTCGCCGGATGGGGGCACGCTGGCGGTGGTGAACGGGCGGAACGTGTACCTGTTGCCGGCCGATTCGACCGAGCCGCGGTTGGTGCTGTCCGGGCACCCGAAGCAGGTGAACGCGGTGGCGTTCAGCCCGAACGGGCGACGCATCCTGTCGGCGTGCCACGACAAGCTGGTGCGGGTGTGGGATGCGGCGTCCGGCGAGTTGCTGCACAAGTACGACTGGGGCCTGGGGGCGATGACCGCGATTGCGTTCGCCCCGGACGGCCTCACCGCCGCCGCCGGCGGGGGGAAGGGGCAGGTGGTGTTCTGGGACGTGGAGTAGGGGCCGCCCGTAAGGCGAGCCGGGAGCGTGAGCGACCGGAGGGCGGAAACCTCCGGTCGCTCACGCTCCCGGCTCGCCAGACCCGCCCCCGGCTCGCCTGGAAGGTGCCGTTTCCAGCGGAGGTTGCCCATGCCCGACCGCGACTCCCACCTCGACGCGATCGCCGCCGCCGACACCGACACCGCCCCGCTGCTCGCCTACGCCGGCTGGCTGGTGGCGCACGGCGAGCCGGAGCGGGCCGAGTTCATCCGCCTGCAAGCGTCCCCCGCCGCCGACGGCTCCACCCTGCCGCGGGTGAAGGAACTGTACGCCGCCCACGGCAAGCGGTGGTTCGCCCCGGCCTACGACCTGATCCGCACGGCCGTCACCCCGGCGACGCGGAGCGAACTGGCCGCCGCCATCACCGACGTGTCGGCCGCCGCCATGATGATGATGACCACCGGGGTGCCCGTCCGCCTGCCGTCGATCCACCCGCCCGCCGCGGCCGCCGGCGGGATACTGGCGGTGCCCATTCAGGAGACGATCCACCCGTGGGGCGTCACCCTGATGCCGGACGTGGCCGAGCAGTTCAAGCTGCGCGGCGGGGACATTCGGTTGACCGACGTCAACCGGGCGTTCAGTGCGGTGTCCGTCCACCGCGGGGTGGTGTCGCAGGTCAGCCTGGGGGTGGCCGGGCTGCTGCGGCGGGAGGCGGCCACCGACCTGCTCACCCGCGAGCCGGTACACCACCTCGACCTGGAGTTGCCGCCGGTGCCGCAGCTGTGGCAGCGGTTCGACGGCCCGCACCTGCGGCGGGTCCGCCACCTGAAGCTGACGTTCCGCCCGGAGGCCGCCGCCGCCGACTTCGGCCCGACCGCCGCCGCCGTGTTCGCCTCCCCGCACCTGGCCGCCGTCACCGACCTCACCCTGGAAGCCGGGTCGGTGGCGACGGAGCCGACCGGCATCAGCGTGCGGCCGAACTGGGTGAACGCCCCCACCGCCGGGGTGATCGACCGGCTGCTGGCGTCCCCGCTGCTGCCTCGACTGAAGGCGCTCACCCTGTCGAGCGGCGGCGGGGCCGGGTGGCTGGACGCGGTCGCCGCCCTGGCCGACACCCCCGCCGACGTGCGGCTGGAGTCGTTCACCCTGAACTCGTGGGAGTACATGGGGAAGCGGGCCGGCCCGGTGCCGGACGTGGCCGCCGCCCTCGCCCGCCTGCCGGTCCGCCCGCGGCTGAAGCACCTGCACCTGCACGGCGTGCCGCTCGGCCCGGAGGGGGTGCGGCGGTTGCTCGCCGACCCGCCGTGGGAGCGGCTGGAGAGCTTGATTTTGGGCGACGCCGGGGTCGGTGACGCCGGGGCGACGGCGATCGCCGAGGCGACCAGCCTGCCCGCCCTCCGCTCCCTGGGCCTGTCGAAAAACGACATCGGCGACGCCGGGGCGACGGCCCTGGCCGCGGCCCCGTTCGCCCGCCGGCTGCGGAGCCTGGACCTGAGCAACAACCCGTTCGGCGACGCCGGGGCGGAGGCGGCCGCCGCCCTGCTGGATCAGCCGACGATGACCCTGCTCAACCTGTACGGGTTCACGTTCACCGCGGCGAACATGATGCCCGGCCGCGAACTCGGCTGGCTCGACCGGGTCACCAGTTGGGTGCTGCTGCCGTTCACGGCGGTGAGCTGGCTGATGCTCAAACACGGGTTGGCGGGGAAGATGTTCACCAAGTCCGGGGTGTCGGCGGGGGTGCGGACGCGGCTGAAGGAGAAGCACGGCGAGCGGCTGTACTTCGGGCCGTGAGGCGGGTGGCGCCCGGGTGGCCGACTCCCTCCGGGAGTCGGCGCCGACCGTCGGAGACGGTCGGCCACCCGAGTGGCACCTACCCGAAAAATTTCCCCCACACCCCCGGCGAGCGGCCTGCCGTTCGCTGTCCGGTATCCTGTTGGCCGGTTCCGTTCGGGTCACTCGCGCGCGAGAAACTTTGCCGGTGCGGTTGATCTTGGCGGTTCAGATGCCAGAATAGTCGCGGTTGGCGCCCCTACCCCGCGCCGCTCGCCGCCGGCCCGACCAGCCGGCGGGGTGCTATCCCCAGGTCACGTCGCTCCGCCCACGACACCCACGGGTCGGCCGGGCTGTGCTGGAAGGAACGCGATGGCAGAGGAGACCGGCGGTGCGGTGGTGGTCCCGAGAGCGAAGAGCGGAAGGATCGCGTGGGGGACGGCGATCTGGATCACGGCGATGCACCTCGGGGCACTGGCCGCCCCGTTCTTCTTCTCCTGGTCCGGGCTGGTCGCCTTCCTCGTCCTGTACGTGCTCACCGGGCTGGGCATCACCCTCGGGTACCACCGGCTGCTCACCCACCGCAGCTTCCACACGGCCAAGTGGGCGGAGTACTTCTGGGCGGTGTGCGGGGTGCTGGCGAACGAGAGCGGGCCGCTGCAGTGGGCGGCCAACCACCGCCGCCACCACACCCACTCGGACGAGCCGGACGACCCGCACTCGCCGCGGCACGGGTTCTGGTGGTCGCACTTCGGCTGGCTGTACCGCGAGGACCCGATCAGCCTGCAGCCCGACCAGGGGTTCTACAACGTCAAGGACCTGGTCCGCGACCCGGTGCTGGTGTTCATGCAGCGGTACCACTGGGCGTTCCCGCTGGCGCTGGCCGGGCTGCTGTTCGGGGTGGGAACGCTGGTCGGCGGGTGGGCGTTCGGGCTGAGCCTGGTGCTGTGGGGCGTGTTCGCCCGCACCGTGTGGGTGTACCACGTCACCTGGCTGGTGAACTCCGCCACCCACGTGTGGGGGTACCGCAACTTCAAGACCACCGACGACTCGAAGAACCTGTGGTGGGTGGCCGCCCTGTCGTTCGGCGAGGGGTGGCACAACAACCACCACGCGCACCAGCGGTCCGCCCGGCACGGGCTGCGGTGGTGGGAGTTCGACCCGACGTACTACCTGATCCGGCTGATGGCGTGGGTCGGGCTGGCCCGCGACATCCACGTCGCCCCGGCGCCGAAGGCCAAGCCGGGCAGCCGCAAGTCGGTGTGGCGGGTGCTGTGGCCGAAGAAGGGCCGGCGGATGGTGCGGCGGTAACTCGATCGGTTTTTGTGAACCCGGAGCGGGAGCGACGGGGTGGGCATTCCTCCCACCCCGTCGCTCCCGCTCCGGGTTCGCCGTTTTCCAGTTCGCCTCAAACCCCGCGTCCGGTCGGACGAACCGTTCTATATCCCTGGCACCGGGCGATTTAGTGTTCCACTCGCTCCGCGAGTGGCTCCGGACCACTCGCGGAGCGTGTGGAACACGACCCCCTCCCTGGCGGTCGGGGTTCACCAGGATCGCGGGTCCGCCGCTTGACTCGCCGCGGCCCCCTGCGACAATGGGTTCGCCTAAAGTCGTAGGCCTGGCCCGACCGCTTCCCCGGAGTACCGATGTCCGTCCCCAGTTCCCGCCGGTCGTCCCGCGAGTGGCTGCTGCTGGTGGCCGCCATCGTGGTGGTGGCGGTGGTGCTCGTGCCGCTGTGGCAGATCACCGGCACGGCCGAGGCGCGGGCGCAGTTCATGGCCCGCTGGACGCCGGAGCGGTTCGCCAAGCTGCTCATCGGCCCCGAGCAGGCCGCCTGCTACGTGTGCTTCGTGTGGGCCGGGCTGATCCTGATGGAGCGGTTCGGCGAGGTGCGGCGGCAGCGGCAGTCGTTCGCGCACGAGCTGCTGCCGACCGAGGAGGGCGCCCGCATCCTGCCCGAGGACGCCCGCCCGCTGTCCCGCAAGGTGGATCAGACCATCTCCCGCCGCGGGCCGTCCATCCTGGCGAACATGATCCGCCTGGGGCTGAACAAGTACGCCGTCAGCAAGGCCGGGCCGGACGTGGCCGAGGTGGTGCGGAACCAGGCCGAGGTGGAGGGGTCGCGGTTCGTCGCCACCATGAACACGGTGAACTACCTGGCGTGGGCGATTCCGGCGGTCGGGTTCGTGGGCACGGTGCGGGGGCTGGCCGGGGCGCTCATGACCCCGCCCCGCCCGGAGCTGGCCGAGAACCTGCCGCCGGACCAGTACATCACCCAGTACACCCAGTACACGAACTCGTTCCTCGACCAGGTGACCGGGTACCTGGGCACGGCGTTCGACTGCACGCTGATCGCGCTGGTGCTCAGTTTGGTGCTCATGTACATCCTGCACAGCGTGCAGAAGGCGGAGGAGACGCTGGTGATCGACTGCCAGGACTACTGCCAGGAGCACCTGCTGCTGCGGCTGTACGACCCGCACCCGGCGGGCGAGTTGGCGGGGCGGTAGGACCGGCAAGGGGGGTGGGTGTCTTCAGGCCCGAAGGGCCGTCCTCCCTCAGCCCAGGTCGGAGCGAGCCGAAGGCGAGCGCAGGCCTGGGAAACGGAATGAGTGAGGACAAGCCCCGAAGGGGCGATCCACCAGAGTTCGCCCCTTCGGGGCTTTGGTTAATGGCCGGTCGTAACCCAGGGCGTCGCTCGCTCCACTCGCTCGCCCTGGGCTGAGGGAGGACGGCCCTTCGGGCCTGAAAACCGGCCGTGAGTGTGGATTCTGACCGACACCCCAGCGGTGTCGAACGATTCACCCCCTCCCTCGCGGTCGGGGTTCACCCCGAAGGCCCCATGTTCCGCCGCACCCCCCGCAAACCGGCCGACGCCCCCGCCGAGCGGTTCCGGCTGGTCGGGGTGGACCTGACCGCCACCCGCCTGCGGGCGGTGTCCGTCGGCACCGGCCACCTGCGGCCGCTGGTGCTCGACGAGCCGAACGAAGACCTGCCGCTGTTCGTCACCCTCGACCGCCGCGAGGCGGATCTCGGGCACGCCGGGCTGGCCGTGTGCCGGCTCACCCCGCACGCCGTCTGCTCCAACTTCCTGCCGCTGCTCGGCACCCCGCACGAGTGGCGGGGCGACCGCCGGTCGCACACCCCGGAGTCCGCCCTGGCCGAGTGCCTGGGCCGGCTGCAAGCCCCGATCACCGCCGAGACGGACGCCGCCGGGCTGACCGTGCCCGCCTACCTTTCTTTGCAGCAGGTGCGGACGGTGCTGGAAAAAGCCGCCGCCGCCCGCCTGCCGCTCCGCGGGTCGGCCGTCGCCCCGCTGGCCGTCGTCGCCCACCGCGTCGGGTCGGTCGGGGCCGGGCCGAAGGGGGCCGAGCCGGCGGTGCTGGTGATCGACGCGGACGAGTCCGCCCTGACCGCCGCGCTGGTGACGGTGGGCGTCGAGTACACGCGGGTGGTGGACAAGACGACGGTGCCGAAGGCGTCTTTGCGGGCGTGGAAGGACCGGCTGATCGACGGGCTGGCCGACAAGTGCGTGCGGGCGTGCCGCCGCGACCCGCGGGACTCGGCCGTCGCCGAACAGGACCTGTACCTGCAACTCGGCTCGCTGCTCGAAACCGCCAAGTCCGGGCAGTCGTTCACCGTGGCCGTGCGGTCCGACCGCTGGTACCAGGATTTGGTCGTCCACCCGGACGACCTGGAAGCGATCTGCACGGGGGTGAACCGGACGGCCATCGACGGGCTGAAGGAGTTCCTGGCGTCCGCCCCGCTCGACGGCCCGCCGCGGGCGGTGTGGCTGACCGCCACCGCCGGCCGGCTGCCGGGGCTGGCGGCGAAGATCGTCAAGCACTCGCCGGCGGAGACGAAGGTGAGCCTGCTGCCGGCGAACGCGGCGGCCGAGGCGGCGGCGGCGCTGGTGCCGCGGTGGCTGACCGGCAAGCTGCCCCGCACCCACCTGGACGTGGTGCTGCCGCACGCCGCCCCGATGTCGGCCGGCGGCCCGGCCGCCAGCATCGGCCGGGCGAACGGGAATGGGAACGGGCACGGCCCGCGGGCGCTGCCCCGCAAGGCGGAGTAGGTGCCGAAATACCGGGTGGCCGACTCCCTCCGGGAGTCGGTTTCGGACCCGCTCTCGGAGAGAGCGGGCCACCCTGGCAGACGCCCGAGATCGAGGACCCCCGATGCGGACCCGGCACAAGCCGCCCACGCTGGTCAGCATGTGGATGCTGGACGTGTTCTGCTGCGCCCTCGGGTGCATGATCCTGCTGTTCGTGCTCACCGCCATCCAGTCGCAGTACGCGGCCATGCAGGCGAAGCTGCGGGCGGCGTCCGCCGCCAAGACGCTCGACGACCTGAAGTCGGTTCAATCTCAGCTCGCCTCCACCCGCGACGACCTGGACAAGACGAAGAAGGCGTTCACCGCCGAGGTGGACGACCTGACCAACAAGTTGGCCGTCACCACCGCCGACCTGACCGACAAGGAGAAACAGCTCGTCCGGGCGAACGCCGACCTGACCGACACCAAGAAGACGCTGGTGTCGGCCGTGGCCGCGTCCGCCATCCTGGAAGACGAGATGCGGAAGAAGGAGAAGAAGGCGACCGACCTGGCCGCCGATCTGGCCAAGCTCCGCACCGCCGAGCAGACGCTTCAAAAACTGCTCCGCCAGCAGGATCTGGTGTACGAGCAGTTGGAGTCGGCGAAGAAGAAGAGCGACGAGCGGCTGACCGACCTGGACGCCAAGTACCGCGCGCTGATGAAGGAGTCGGCCGATCAGGCGGCGGCGCTGGCCACCGCCGGCAAGGTGGAGGACGACCTGTCCGCCGCCCGCGGCACCATCAAGGACCTGCGGAAGCAGCTGGACGACGTGAACGCCAACATCATCGACCTGCAAGGCGACAAGAAGAAGCTGGCGGACAAGTTCGACAAGCTGCGGATCGACTCGGACAGCCGGTTCGCCGGCATCGCCATGACCGGCAAGAGCGTGGTGTTCATGATCGACATCTCCGGCAGCATGAAGCTGATCGACGAGAAGACGCCGGACCCGAACAAGTGGCCGGGGGTGATCGAGACGGTCGGGCGGGTGATGCGGAGCATCCCCGACCTGGAGCGGTTCCAGGTGGTGGTGTTCAGCCGCTCGTCCCAGTTCCTGATCGGCAACGGCGAGTGGCAGACGTACCGCGGGGAGGCGTCGGTGAAAGCCGTAACGGACGGGCTGAAGGACACCACCCCGGCCGGGGACACCAACCTGTACTCCGGGTTCGAGCAGGCGTTCCGCCTGCGGGAGCGGGGGATGGACACCATCTACCTGTTCTCGGACGGGCTGCCGACGAGCGGGGCCGGTCTCACGCCGGAGCAGGACCGCACCCTGGTGGACGCGCAGCGGACGGACGTGCTGGTGAAGCACCTGCGGGGCACGCTGAAGGGGACGTGGAACCGGCCGGAGAACGGCCGGCGGGTGAAGATCAACGCGGTCGGGTTCTTCTACGAGTCGCCGGATGTGGGGGCGTTCCTGTGGGCGCTCGCCCGCGAGAACGACGGCAGCTTCGTCGGCATGAGCAAGCCGTGAACTCTGGTAGGGCGGGCCGACGCCGGCCGCAGGCCGACTAGCCCCGCCGGTGATTTCCGACGGCGAGGCTTTTCACCGGCTCAATATTCCATCAGATGAGAGCAAGGAAATGTCCGAGCCGTCTGAAGCGAACTCAGGCTTCGTCTACATCCTGGTCAATCCGGCAATTCCAGGGCTTGTCAAAATCGGCCGCACAGTTGGTCAACCTGAACACCGGGCACGCGAGGTGTCCCGAGGGACAGGAGTACCTGCAGAGTTCGCCGTGGCCTGGGCGTGTCTGGTGAGCGATTGCTTTGTGGTCGAGCGGCTCTTGCACGATCAGTTAGCGGGATGCAGATATCGCAGCAACCGAGAATTCTTCGAGTTGCCGGTTGCGGAGGCCATCAAACGGTGTTCCGCGATAGCAGAAGGCTACCGGCAGGTTCCAGAAACGGATGGCCCAAGCTCTGATGCGGGGCAGCTTCCGGCCGTGCCACGCCCACGACAACCAGTCGAACGAAAGTCACGGACCGAACTCGTCTCGCTCAGATCTGTGGATCGGACCAAGATAATGGGTCGGGCTGGCCCTGCCATCCGGCGTTGGGTCGAGGATTACCTTGCGGTTGTAGAAGAGGTCTGCCCAGACATCCTGGTTGGCGTGCGTAGAGACGGGAAGGCAATTTTTGTCCCACCGAGTCTGATACCGAATCACATCGATTCGTTACCATGATCGGCGTTGCCGACGCGTGGAGGGCGAGCGATGCGACGGTTGCCGGTGGTCCGCCACCTCACCGCCCGGCGGGCGTGGGGGCGG
>JALHQU010000093.1 GCA_022841795.1 Fimbriiglobus sp. | reverse complement strand
CGGCCCACGCCGTGGGCCGAAATCGGATCGGCCCACGGCGTGGGCCGACTACCTTCCCTCCCGATCGAACCGCCGCACGGCCCGCCACCCGAACGCGCAGCCGGCGATGCAATAGGCGACGCCGACCGCCACCCCGATCAGCGGCAGGAGGCGCCCGCGGCCGGAAGTCACGTCACTCCACCGCTGGTCGGTCGAGAGCCAGACGCCGACCGTCGGGCTGACCAGCGACGGCACCTCGCTCCACGCCAGGCCCGGTCCGAACACGATGGCGAACGCCGGCGTGACCAGTACCGGCAGGAGGTGCGTGCCGAGGACGGCGGCGACGAAGAACAGCACCGCCCGCACCGAGGTGGCGCACCGCACCGACAGCCACATTCCCAGCGCGGCGACGAACACCGCGTACCCGGCGAGCAGCACTGCCGCCGCGAGCACCGCGTGCGGGAGCAGCCCGCCGGTGACCAACCCGAAGGCAAGTACCCCGCCGGTGACGATCAACAGCCAGCGGGTGCGGAACACCGCCGCCCTCAGCTTCGCCCGCAGGATGTCCCGCCGCGGGGTCGGCAGGGTGAGCAGCGACAGCAGCGTCTGCTTCGCCCGCTCCTCCGTCACGCTCACCGCCGTCCGCACGCCCAGCACCGGCACGGCCAGCACCGCCGCCACCAGGAACACCCGCGCGACCACGTTCACCGGATCGTCGATCCACCGCTGGTTCGCCAGCTCGTGGGCCGCGCCGACGAACAGTCCGGCGCACAGCACGAACACGAACGCCGTCGCCCCGCACCCGACGACCATCGACACCCACCGCCCCTCGGTCAGCGGCAGCCGCCCGCCGAAGTGCCGCTCCTTCCACCGCAGCGGGTCGTCCTCGTCGGTCAGCCTGGGCACCACGAAGTTGCGACCGCGGACGTAGTCCGGCGGGGGTTCGCCGCCCTCGAACACCTCCCGCTCCGGCACCTTGTACCAGTCGGGCAGCGGGTCCACCGGCATCGGCAGCAGGCCGGCGTCCGGCTCCGGCTCGGCGGCCGGCTCGGGTGAGACCCACGGCGGCGTGCCGTACTCCGGCGGCTCGTCCCGCAGGCGCTTCCGCACCGACACGACGGCGAGGGCGAGAAACCACGCCGCCAGGCCGAGGTGGACGGCGGCGTACAGTCCGACGATCGCCCAGGTGGTGTCGGTCAGCGGGGACCAGTCGTCCCGCCACTCGGTGACGAGCGCCCACACCACCCCGACCGGGGACACCGCCCCCACCCGCGGCAGGCACGAGCCGACACAGAATCCGAACCCCGCCAGCACGGCCAGGACGCCGTAGCACCACAGCAGCACGTCCCGCAGGGTGTGCCGAAGCACGCTCAGCATGACCGCGAAGCAGCCGACGCTCACCGCCGTCGTGCTGATCACCGCGAACGCGGCCAACACCCGTTCGACACTCACCCCGCCGAACAGCAGGGTGAGGAACAGCACCGGCACCCCGACCGCCACCACCCCGAGCACGAACGTCAGCCGGGCGGCCAGCTTGCCGAACACCAGCTCCCACCGCGTGAGCGGGGTGGTGAGCAGGAAGTCCAGCCCGCCCCGCTCCTTCTCGTCGGCGATCGCCCCGCCGGCGTACACCGGGGTGAGCAGCAGCACCGCCGCCTGGGTGACGATCAGGAAGGCGATCAGGAACGTCTCCCCGAACCCGCTCAGTTGCGACTGGTCGGCGTCTTCCGCCCCGCCGAGCAGCAGGGCGAGCAGGTTGGTGGAGGGGAACGTGCGGCGGTACGTTTCGAGCAGCCCGACGAGCAGCAGGAAGGCGAGGCCGACCCGCAACCGCAGGTGGGTGCCGCGGCGGGCCAGCCGCCGCAGCTCGTGCCAGTACAGCGGGCCGAGCGGATGGAACCCCCACCGGCGAACGAGCCACGCGGCGACTCCGACCAGCCCGGCCGCGGCCAGCCCGCCGACGATCCACCACACCCAGCCCGACACGCTCATGCGATCCGCTCCCGTTCCAACTTCCTGACGGCCGACCACCACGCCAGCCCGCCCACGGCCCCCCAGAGTAGGACGCCGGCGGCGAACCCGGCCGTCACCGCTTGCGGGTCGTTGTCGCGGTTCGCCACCGGCTGCCCCCGCGGCATCTGCATCTCACTCGGGTAGGCGACCGCGGCCACCGGCGGCAGGGCCACGCACGCGGCGTACACCCGCCCTTCGTACCCGAACGACAGGGCCGCCCCGCCCAGGGCGAACGCCGCCACCGCCCCCAGCAGCGCCGCCAATATGCTCGCCCGCAGCGGCGTCGAGGCCCGCACCGAGATCGCCAGCCCGACCGCCACCACCGCGGCGATCACCACCACCAGCCCGACCAGTAAGAACACCCCGACCGCGAACGGGACGATGCCGGTCAACACCGGCGGCAGGGTGGCCGCCAGCGCCGGCGCCGCCAGCGGCACGTTGCTGCCAGTCACCCCGAGCCACTTCTGGAACAGGATGCCGCGGGCGGACAGCGGGGTGAGCCGGAGCGAGTCGAGCGTGTTGGCGGCCCGCTCGCGGGCCACGCTCTGGGCGGCCTGGAGCAGCGCCAGGGGGAGGATCGGCACGACGAACAGGACGGCCACGAACAGGGCGAGGACGGCGAAAGTGTTTGCGAGCAGTTGCCAGATCTCGGCGTCCGGCCCCACCGCCCGAAAGAGGGCGACGAACAGACACGGCGCGGTCCACCCGCCGATGATCGCCGCACACCGCTTCCGGGAAAAGTAGTGGAATATATTCCACTGGTCCGCGGGCATCCCGCCCAGCTCCAGCCACACGATCGGCCAGTTCGTCATCGGCGGGCGGATGATCTCCGGCTTGGGTGTGGGTTCGACAGGTTTTCGCCACCGCCACCACTTCGGCGGCGTCACCGGCACGGTCATGTCCCACGCCTCCGCTCGCGGCAACCGGCGGACGGCGACCAGCGCGAACGTCAGCCCGGTGGCCAGGTGGAACAGCACGAACCGCCCGACCGCCGCCAACTGCTGGTCCTCGTTCAGCGACCAGTCGGTGAGCTGGTCGAACAGGTAGATCGGGTTCCCGCCGGCCAGCCCGGCCGCCACCCGGCCGACCACCCCGGTGGTGCCCAGCCACCCGGCCAGGGCGTACATAGGCCCGGACACGAGCAGATAGACGAACGCCATCAGCGCCGTCCAGCCGACCGCCTGCCAGCCGGACTTGGCGAACACCGAGTAGAACAGGGCCACCCCGCCCAGGCCGACCGCCACCGCCGCACAGCACATCAGTACCGCCGCCGGGAACCACGCCGACACCCCGCCGAACAGCGGCAGCACGGCCAGCACCGGGGTGGCCGTCAGCAGCGGCTCGAACAACAGCGGCAGCCGGCCGGCGAGCTTGCCGAACAGCATCTCCCGCGGCCGGAGGGCGGTGGCGCGGAGGACGTCCCACCGCTGCGCCCGGCGGTCGTCCGGGATGGCGGTGGCGTACACCTGCACGGCCAGCGCGGCCACGAACAGGAACAGGCAGACGGCGAACCACAGGCCGATCCGCCTGTTCGTGTCCGCCGCCTCGGTATGGGCCACGGGGTCCAACCCGCCGAACCCGCCCACGTTGAGGGCCACCACCGCGGCGGCGGCCAGGGCGTACACCACCCGTCGCACCCACGGCCGGCCGGTGCGAGCGGTGCGTTTCACTTCGGCGACGGCGACCGGGCCGAGGAGCAGGAACCCGTCCCGCCGCGACACGCACGCCAATAGCAACAGGACGATTCCGACCGCGGCGACGAAGAGGCCGACGATCCCGCCCCAGACGAGACCGGCCACGGCCAGCACCCAGCCCCACTTGGCGAGCCGGTGGGCAGACCGTTCGGGGTCGAATGCGGGCATACCGACATTATGAGGAGATGACTCCGGTGCTGCGGATCGAAACGCCCAATTGTGCTACCCGTCTCGCTCGACATCCTCCCACCACTCGACCAACGCGGCCGGGAAGTCGGCGAGGGATTCCGCCGCCCGACGAACCTCGCCCTCCTCGTGGTGAAACAGGCACACGGTCTCCGACCCGCTCGCCAGATCGAGATAATACCAGTTCTGGTCGCGTTCACTGCCGATGACGAAGTAGTGGGTCGGCCACGTCTTGTCGTCAAAGAACTCGTCCGGCTCGGCCGCACGGACGGACTGGTTGAAGCGGATCACCCGTTCCGGGTCGTTCGCCAACTCCCACCGTTCCACGTCCGACCAGTCCGGCTGTTTCTCGGGCAGCCATTTCGGATAATCGAGCATGAAGCGGCGGTAGAAGTCGGGCAGTTTCAGGTCGAGGGCCGACTCGATTCGGTCTAATTCGGCGCACGTCATCAGTGGATCTCTTCTGTCGCCCCTCCGGGGCTTGTGTGACTGGTCATCGCGTTCCTGGGGTTCGGTCGCGTCTTCGACGCTCCGTCACCCCAGGCTACGGGCGGTCGCCGCTCCGCGGCTCACAAACACTCGCTCGCCGTTGGCTCGCGGCTACACGGTGTCTGGTAGGGTGGGCACCGCCCACCGTCTTCGTAGCCGCGGTGGGCGGTGCCCACCCTACGAAACCCCGGTGCCGCTCGGCGTCGGGCCTCCCCGGCCGGCCGGCCGGCTCGACCACGACCTACGGGTATCACTTCACCAGCTCGTTCAGCGTGTAGTACGCCTCCGGGTGCAGCACCGGCTCGCCGTCGGCCGCCTTCACCCCGGTCAGGGCGAAGTCGTACACCCGGCCGGGCTTGCGGTCCGGCACGGTCAGGCTGACCGTCTTCTTGTCCGCGCTCACCTTCACCGCGGTCACGGCCTCGGCCTTCGTGTCCGTCTCCGGGCAGCCGTAGTTGCTGAAGTACACGTAAGTGAACGACTTCACCGCGAACGCCTCGGCGGCGGCCACCGTCGCCGGGTCGAGCGGCTTGGTGAACGTGAAGTCGAACCCGTCCTTCGTCAGGCTGACGTGGTGGATCTCCATCGGCGTTGGGCCGGCGAAGTTGATCCGCTGCAACCCGTAGGGCTTCCCGCCGAGCGACCCCCAGCCGCGGTTCGTCTCCCCGCAGTACAGGGCGCCGTCCGGCCCGAACGCCAGCCGGTTCACCCCGCACTGGAGGCCGCGGCGGAACGGGAAGCACGCCCCCTGGTACACCCCGTTCACCTTCTCCAGCGCCACCCGCATGACGACGGCCGTGTACTGGTCGGCGACGAAGCACTGGCCGGCGAACGGGCCGAACTTGCCGCCGGTGGTGTCCCACACCGGCTCGGCGATGGACTGGCCCATCCGCCCGTAGGGGAACCAGATGCACGGCGGGTCGAGGGCGGGCATCCCCGTCGGCGACGTTTTGCCGGGCGGCGGCTGGCCGTCGTACAGCATCCCGCTCGTCACCTTCTCCGCCACCTTGCCGGCGAACGGCGACTGGCTCAGCCACCGCAGCCCGGCCTGGTGGCCGTAGAACTTGCCCTGCTTGATGTGGTGCATCTTGTTCGACGCCACCCACTCGCCCTGGTTGTCGGTGTAGAACAGGTCGCCGTCCGGGCTGAAGTTGATGCCGTTCGGCGACCGCACCCCGTAGGCCCACGGCTCCAGTTCGCCGGTTTTGCCGTCCACCTTCACCACCCACCCCCGCCACGGCGCCTTCGACTGGTGCCCGCCGCCGAACCCGACGTTCAGGGTGATGTAGAAGTCGCCCGTCTTCGGGTGCCGGGCCGGGCCGAAGGCGTACTCGTGGTAGTCGCCGGACACGCCCCACTTGTCGCAGAACGTGTCGAACTTGTCCGCCTTGCCGGTGGCCTTCGTTTCGCTCACCACCGTCAGTTCCGGCCGTTGCACCACATACGTCGTCTGGTCGTCCTTCACCCACATGCCCAATGCCTCGTGCAGCCCGCTGGCGTACCGGGTGAACTGGCTCTCGCTCGGCTTCTCCGAGCCGGGGCTGTTCACCAGCCACATCTCCCCGCGGCGGGTGCAGATCAGCAGTTTGCCGTCCGGCCGGAACGCCAGCCCGCCGACTTCCAGCACGCAGTCCTTCGGCAGCGGGAAGGTGGTGACCGGGTAGTGCTTCGCCTCGGCGGACGTGTCCGCCACCGCGCGGATGCCGAAGTCCTTCTCGAACTGTTTCGTCACCGGCGGGGGCAGGCTGGCGGGCAGTTCCGGGCACACGTACACCGCCCAGTCGGTCCCGAGCTGTCCGATCTTGAGCAGCAGCTGGTTCTTCCCGGCCTTCACGTCCAGCACCACCCGGTCCTGGTCCGCGGCGGCCCCCCGCTCGTGCGGCTCGTGGTAAATCCGCTTGCCGTTCAGGAACACGCTGAGCGTGTCGTCCGACCCGAGGGAGAGCGGCAGCTGCACCGCGGCCTTCGACTCGAACTCGTGCAGCAGGTACACGACGGCGTGGGTCGGGTGGGTGGGGCACAGCGGCCGCAGGTCGAGCACCTTGCCCAGTTGGAACTTCTTGAACTCCTGCCAGCCGAACTTCTCCGCCCCCTTGCCGACGAACTGGGCTTTCAGGTCGATGCCCTTCTCCGGGGCGTACTCGGCGTCGAACCCCTTCTTGTCGGTGTTGTCGAACGGCCCGGCGGCGTGCCAGGGGCCTTGCAGCGTCGGCAGGCCGAAGCTGGCGAGGGTGGCGACGGCGGTGTCCGCCTTGGTCGCCTTCTTGACGTACTTGCCGTCGGCCTGCGCCAGGGCGACGGCGGGGACGAACAGCAGGGCGAGGAGGGTACGGGTCATGGGGATTAGACTTTGCTCCCCTCTCCCTCGGCGGGAGAGGGGCTGGGGGTGAGGGGGACTACCGACGCACTTCGTTCACGGCATGCACGCGCGACCAGTTCGACCACTCGGTTCTCGTTCAGCATCACGACGAAGTTCTCAAACCGGATCACGGCAAAGCCCGAAGCCAACAAAAATTGTTCCCGGTGGTGGTCGTGTGCTTCACGACCCAGGTGAGAGTCGCCGTCCAACTCCACGATCACACGAGTCGAGAAGCACACGAAGTCGGCGAAATACGGGCCGATCGGCTGCTGACGGCGGAACTTCCATCCGCCGACTTTGTTGCCCCGCAGGATTTGCCACAGGCGAGCTTCAGCCGGCGTCATATCCCGACGAAGGCGGCGGGCGTTCTGGATTTGGAAGTCACCCTTCTTCATGATCCCCCTCACCCCCAGCCCCTCTCCCGCCAGGGGAGAGGGGAGTGATCAGAGTTTCGCCCACAACTGGTCGAACTCGTTCTGGAACGCGGCCACCACCCGCGGGTCGCCGGTGTCCACCACGTTCTCCTCGTTCGACTCGGCGGCGCTGCGGGTCCAGTTGTAGCTGCCGTTCAACAGCCGGGTGCGGTCGAACAGGGCGAACTTGTGGTGCATGTGGAACGGGGTGTGGTCCACCTTCAGCGGGACGCCGGCCGCCTGGAACCGCGGCACGTCCGACCCGGGGTCGAACGCCTTGTCGTTGTCGGTGATGACCCGCACCGCCACCCCCCGCTTGTGGGCGGCCAGGATGGCCGAACTGATGCGGTCGTCGGTGACGGTGAACACGCAGATGTCTACGGTGGAGCGGGCGTTGGTCAGCCGGGCGACGATCCGCTGCAGGCACGCCTCGCCGGGGCTGAAGAACGCCTCGTCCGGGGCAGGCCCGCCGGCTGCCGCCATCGGCAGCAGCACCTTCAGCACGTCCTCCAGGAAGTCGATCACCCGCGCCGCCTGCGGGTCGGCCACCGCCCCGCGGGCGGTGTCGAACACCCGGTTGCGGGCCACCGCCCGGTGCTGGTCGGTCGAGACGTGCTTGTCCACCCACCCGCGGAGGGTCTTCTTCTCGGCGTCGCTCAGCGTGTGGTCGGTCAGGAACTGGCGGAGCAAGGCGTCGAGTTCGGCGGCGTTCATGCGGCGGTCCGGCGGGAGGTCGGCGGGGAGATTATCCCGGCCGGCCGGTAGTCGGGCAACGGGAAACCCGACTCGGGCGGACCTCACCCCCCGGCCCCCTCTCCAAGGTGGAGAGGGGTGTTCAAGCGAGGCGGGTGTCGGGTGATGCGTTTCCCCGCCGACCGGCCGACCGCACTCTCGACTACAATCCACCGTTGAACACCCCCTCTCCCCGTGGGAGAGGGGGCCGGGGGGTGAGGTTTCTTCCGAACCACCTCCGACCACCCCCACCTCCTCCGGTACCGCCATGCTCGACGAGTTCCTGAACCAGCCGGTGGTGATCGACTTCCGCGACGAGTACGTGTGCCTGGGCACCCTGGTGCGGATCGAGGACCACTCCTTCGAGCTGCGGAACGCCGACCTGCACGACCTGCGGGACACCGACACCACCCGCGAGAACTACGTCGCCTCGTCCGTCGCCACCGGGGTGAAGCGGAACCGCAAGCGGGTGGTGGTGTTCCGGTCCGAGGTGGTCGCCATCTCCCTGCTGACCGACGTGGCGGACGATTGAACGAGCGGGTACGCTACCCGTGGAGGTGTTCCCATGACCGCACTGCTCACCCCGCCGCCGCTCACCCCGATCCGCCCCCCGGCCCGTCTACAGCCGCTCCGCTGGACGGTGGACGAGTACCGGCGGCTGGGGAAGACCGGCCTGTTCGACGGCGTCCGCACGATGCTCCTGCACGGGGAGATCTTCGCCATGCCCATGCCCGAGCCGCCGCACAACACCAGTCTCGGGTTGACTCACGAGGTGCTACAGCGGGTGTTCGCGGTCGGGCACCATGTGCGAAACCAGACGGCGTTCGACGTGGGCACGCGGAACGACCCCGGGCCGGATCTGGCCGTCGTGCCCGGCAGCTTCCGCGACTACGCCACCCGGCAGGCGAACACCGCCGTGCTGATCGTCGAGGTGGCCGACACGTCGCTGTTCGTGGACACCACCACGAAGGCCGAACTGTACGCCACCGCCGGGGTCCAGGAATACTGGGTGGTGGATGTGGACGGCCGGCAACTGTTCGTGTTCCGTGACCCGGTGCCATTGCCCCAAGGCCTCGGGGCCACCGCCTACCGCACCCACCTCATTTTCCATCCGGGCGACTCCGTCGCCCCGCTCGCACTTCCCGCCGCTTCGATCGCCGTCGCCGACCTGCTGCCGTGAGTGAGGTAGAATGGGGTGAACCCTTCACCCCGGTGCGGCCGTGTCGTTCCTCATCGACGGGTACAACCTGATGCACGCCGTCGGGTCGGCCCCGTCGCCGGCCGGCACCCGCACGCAGTTCGACAACGCCCGCAAGCGGTTTCTCGACTGGCTGGCCGACTCCCCCGCCCTCCGCGGGGTGGCCGTGCGGGTGGTGTTCGACGCCCCGAACAGCCGCCGCGATTTGGGCACCACCACCCACCGCGGGCTGGTGGTGACGTACTCGTTCCGCCAGACGGCCGACGACCTGATCGAGGCGCTGGTCCGCGTCGAACCGCACCCGGCGGCCGTGCGGGTGGTGTCGGACGACCACCGGGTGCAGGAGTTCGCCCGCCGCCGCGGGTGCCGGGCGTGGGGGTGTGCGGCGTTCGTGGACTGGCTGCTGGCCCCGCCGGCGGCTGGTGCGAAAGCGACAGCGGAGGAGAAGAAGCCGCAGGGGATGACGGCGGACGAGCTGGATGAGCTGCGACGGGCGTTCGAGAAGCGGGGCTGATCTTCGCCGCGACCTTCGGGAGCGGCCGTGCTACCTCGCAGGTACTTGGTGGCACAGGTCTCCAGACCTGTGGTGTTCGGAACACAGGTCTGGAGACCTGTGCCACCAACCCGAAACCCCGCTCCCGAAGGTCGCGGCGAAGACTATTTGTCGTACCCCTTCGGGTGGCTTCGGTGCCACCGCCACGCCGTCTCGACGATCGCTTTCAGGTCCGGGTACTTCGGCGCCCACCCGAGTTCGGTGCGGATCTTGTCGCCGGCGGCCACCAGCACCGGCGGGTCGCCGGCCCGCCGCGGGGCCTCCCTCACGGCGATCGGCTTGCCCGTCACTTCCTCGCAGGTGCGAATCACCTCCCGCACGCTGTTCCCGGTGCCGGTGCCCACGTTGTACGCCAGCTTGCTCCCCGGCGTGATCTTCCCCAGTGCCAGTACGTGCGCCTCGGCCAGGTCCTCGACGTGGACGTAGTCCCGCACGCAGGTGCCGTCCGGGGTGGGGTAGTCGGTGCCGAACACGCTGACGTTCGGCCGCTGCCCGAGCGTCACCTGCAGCACCAGCGGGATGAGGTGCGTCTCCGGGTCGTGGTGTTCGCCCTGGGTGCCGTCGGCGGCGGCGCCGGCGGCGTTGAAATACCGCAGGGCGGCGAACCCGAGGTTGTAAGCCCCGGCGTAGTCGCGGAGCATGTACTCGAACGCCAGCTTGGTGTTGCCGTAGGGGTTCACCGGCGCTTGCGGGTGGTCCTCGGCCAGCGGCAGCGTCACCGGGTCGCCGTAGGTGGCGCAGGTGCTGGAGAACACGAACCGGCCGACCCCGTGGCGGCGGACGGCTTCGAGCAGCGTCGCCCCGTTCAGCAGGTTGTTCCGGTAGTACTTGGCCGGGTCGGTGACCGACTCGCCGACGTAGCAACTGGCGGCGAAGTGGATGACCGCCTCGATGCGGTTGGACACGAACACGTGGTCCAGCCGGGCGGAGTCGGCCAGGTCGCCCACCACCAGTTCGGCCCCGACCACGCCTTGCCGATGGCCTGCGGACAGGTTGTCGTACACCACCACCTGGTGGCCGAGGGCGGCCAATCGGCGGGCGGTGAACCCGCCGATGTACCCGGCCCCGCCGGTGACGAGGATGCGCATGGGTAGTTGCATGTTCCTGGTTTTCCCCTCTCCCCTTGAGGGCGAAGGGTGTCTTTGAGTGGTAGGCACACTCCGTGTGCCGTCATCCGGA
The DNA here is from genome assembly GCA_022841795.1 of Fimbriiglobus sp. GTDB lineage: Bacteria > Planctomycetota > Planctomycetia > Gemmatales > Gemmataceae > JALHQU01. The sequence goes on along the minus strand of JALHQU010000093.1, from coordinate 14,258 downwards.
ACGGCACACGGAGTGTGCCTACCACTCAAAGACCGCTCAGTTCAGCTTCTCCGCTGGGCCGTACCCGACCACCGTGACCGCGTCCACGGGGTACTTGTCCAGGTACTCGCGGACGGTGGCCGGGCTGACCGCGTCGAACCGGCTCAGCTCCACGTCCGGGTCGGCGTACTCGCCGCAGTACAGCCAACTGCCGGCGATAGTCCGCATCCGGCCCATCGGCCGCTCGCTGTACCGCACCAGCCGGGAGGCGATCTTGTTCTTCGCCTGCGCCAGCTCGTCCGCCGTCAGCCCGTCCCGCTGCACGTCGGCCAGCACCTTGCGGACGATGCCCAGGTTCTCGCCGGCCTGGTCCGGGTCGCAACTGAACGTGGCCGCCAGCAGCCCGCTCCCCTGACTCTGGTCCACCCCGCAGGAGGCGCTCTCCACCCGCCCGCTGTCCACCAGGTCCCAGTACAGCCGGCTGCCCGAGTCGTCGCCGACGGCCACCGCCACCGCCGACGCCGTGTACCGTAGCATCGACTCGGCCGGCGTGCTGGTGGCGAGGCACAGCACATGCTGCTGGGACAGGTCGGCCTTCGGGTGGGCGAACACCCCGCCGGGGCCGGCCGCCGGGGTGACGCCGGTGCGGGGGGCGTCGGTGTTCGGCCAGGTGGCCGTCTTCTCCGCTACCAGCCGCACGAAGGCGTCCCAGTCGAACTGGCCGGCGGCGGCCACCAGGATGTTCGAGGCGACGTACCGGCGGTCGAAGTAGCTCCGCATCTGGTCGGCGGTCAGGGCGGTGATGCTCGGGGTGGTGCCGAGGATGGTGTTGCCCAGCGGGTGCCCGCGGAAGTAGTCCTCCTTCGCCCGGTCCCAGGCGACGGACCCCGGCTGGTCCTCGTACATCTTGATCTCTTCCAGGATCACCTGCTTCTCGGTGTCGAAGTCCTCCGCCCGCAGGCTCGGCCGCAGGATGTCGGCCAGGATGTCCACGGCTTGGGGCAGGTACTCGGGCAGCACCGCCGCGTAGTACACCGTGTTCTCCTCGCTGGTGTACGCGTTGTAGTTCGCGCCGATGCGGTCGAAGTCGCGGTTCACGTCCAGGGCGGTGCGGCGGGGGGTGCCCTTGAACATCATGTGTTCGAGGAAGTGTGACACCCCGGACTCGGCGGAATGCTCGTCCCGCGACCCGGTGCGGACGAAGAACCCGACGGACGCCGACCGGGACGACGGCAGGGTCTCGCCGATCAGTTGCAGGCCGGTCGGCAGGCGGTGGGTGTGGAAGGGCATGGGATTTTGGTGAACCCCGCCCGCGAGGGCGGTGGGTTTGGTGAACCCCGCCCGCCAGGGCGGTGGGTGGTCTGGTGAACCCCGCCCGCGAGGGCGGTGGGTGGTCTGGTGAACCTCGACCGCGAGGTCGATGGGTGTGATCCGCGTCCGGCACCCGCCGACCTCGCGGGCGGGATCACCAACTGGCCCGCGCGAGCTGTGGGTGTCAGCCGATGAGCGATCGGGCGTCCTCACTGAGCCAGACGGCGATCGCCCCCGACTGATCCCGAACGTACTGTATGGCCGCCAGCCGGTCGGCGTGTTCCCTGATCGGCCGTTTCGAGCCGCCGTCCGCCCACCACCACCCTTTCGGGCGACGGGCCGGGCGATTCAGCACACGGCTACAGTACGACTTGAGTTCCGCCAACAGGTCGCTCGGCTCGAGATCGCCGGTCCCGCCGAACACGATGTGGACGTGGTTCGGGATGACGGCAATCGCGTCCGGCTTCCAGTTGCGGAACCGACACGTTCGCAGAAGTTCATCGAGGACTGCTGTGCCTTGGGGGTGCGTAAGCAGTACTGGTTCATGAGTCATCACCGCTTCGGCATACTGCTTGAGAGCAGGGATCGGCTCGGTCGTCGGTTGCCCGAACTGGTTGTCCGTCACCCGCCGGCCGTCCCGAGCGCGATACCAGCCGACGAACCCGTCCTCGCCGGGCAACCACGTCCCGTAGGTCCGCCAGGTGAAGAACCAGTGGCGATCCAAGGCACCACCTCGGGGAACCCCGCCCGCGAGGGCGGCGGGTGTGTCAGTCATCGACACCCACCGCCCTCGCGGGCGGGGTTCACTAGGACACCCATCACCAACACCGCGCTTGCGCGCGAGGTTCGCCGGCACACCCACCGCCCTGGCGGGCGGGGTTCACCAAGTTTGGTTCAACGGCTGCGGGCCGAGCGTGACGACGGTGAAGTCCTGCGGCGGGTAGCGGTCGAGGAACCCCAGCACGGCCGGCGGGGTGAGGGCGTCGATGGCCGTCTGGATCTCGTCGATCGGCCGCACGCGGGTGAGGTAGAACCAGTCGGTCGCCATCGCCCCGGCGCGGGCGGAGGTGGACTCCTGCTGCATGATGAGCGACGTTTTCAGCGCCGCCCGCACCCGCTCCACCTCGTCATCCGCGATGCCGTCCCGCAGCCGCTTCAGCTCGCCCACCAGCACGTCCAGCGTCTCCTGCGCCTTCTCGGCCCGCGACCCGGCGTAGCACACCACCGCCGCCCGGTCCTTCACCTGGTCGTAGCTGGCCGACACGCTGTAGCACAGCCCCCGCTTCTCTCGCACCTCGGTGAACAGCCGCGCGCTCATCCCCCCAGACAGCACCCCGATCGCCCCGCGGGCCGGGTAGAAGTCCGGGCTGGTGAACGGGGCGGTCGGGTACGCCACCGTGATCTGCGTCTGGTTCGTCTCCTTGGCGAGGTGCCCGCCGGTCGGCCGGTGGTCGCCCGCCACGCTCACCCCGGTGGCCGCGCCGGTCCAGTCGCCGAACAGCGTGCCCACCTGGTCCTTCAGCGCCGCCCAGTCGATGTTGCCGGCGACGGACAGGATGGCCCCGCTCGGCCGGAACCGCTCGGCGTGGAACCGCTTCACGTCCGCCGGGGTGATGGCGGTCAGCGTGTCGGCGGTGCCGTACTGGTTGCGGTTGTACGGCGGCGGGTAGTACCGCCGCTTCAGCTCCAACAGGCACAAATCCGGCGGCGAGTCGTCCAGCCCTTGCAGGTCTTGCAGCGACAGGTCGCGGGCCGGGTCCAACTCGTCGTCCGGCAGCCACGGCTTCCGCACCACGTCGGCGTACAGGTTCAGCACCTGCGGCAGGTTGCGGGCCAGGGTGCCGGCCGAGAGGGTGATGTTGAACGGCCCGGCCGTCTCCCCGCAGTCCGCCCCGAGGTTGTCCAGCGCCTTCGCCAGCTCGCGGCTGTCCCGCGGCCCGGCCCCGCGGGTGAGCATCTCGGCCAGCACCCCGGACAGGCCGAGGCGGTCGGCCGGCTCGTGCGCGTACCCGGCCGGCAGCATGAAGTACAGGCTGGCCGACCGGACGTGTTCCATCCGCTCGGCCAGCAGGGTGAGGCCGTTCGGGAACGTGTGCTGGTGCAACTGCTGCGGCACGGGCAGACCTTTATGGGTTGGTGTCCCGGCTTCAGCCGGTCTGGGATGAACCGCGAAGGAAGACCGCCTGAAGGCGGGACACCAGCGAAGCCCCGCTCCCTCGCGGTCGCGGCTCGTCTGATCTCGGAACCGCTGATTATACGCCCGCCGGGGTGGGCGCGGCTTCCGCCGGGCTGGCCGCGTGGTATTTCACCCGCGTCTTGCGGAACCCGAACCGGCGGTACAGCCGGACGGCCGGGTCGTTGTCGGCCGTCACCTCCAGGTGGCACCACCGCACCCCGGCCCGGTGGAACCCGTTCACCGCCGCCGCCAGTAGCGCCGCCCCCAACCCCTGCCCGCGGGCGTCCGGCGTCACCCCAAGATTTTGAATCGCCCCCAGCCCGGCCGAGTCCACCACCCCCTGCACCGCCCCGGCGAACCCGTCTGGCCCGGCCATCAGCCAGCACGCCGCCGGGCAGAACCCCCGCAGCCCCCACACCGCCCGCATCAGGAACCGGCAGCCGGTGACCGACGCCAGGTTCGGGAACACCTTCCCGTCCGGGTCGTCGGCGAAGCTGCGGAACAGGGTGTCGGCGTGCAGGTCGAGCAGGTGGTCCTTCCACCCGACCAGCCGGAACCCCGGCGGCGGGGCGATGAGCGCAGGGGGCGGAACGAGCGACCGCTCCATCCGGAACCGCTTGAAGTAACGGGGCGTCGTCATGACGGGGGTATCTTATCCGCCCAGCAGCGCGGGGAGGTGTCTGCGTTGGGGTCCGGGCTTCAGCCCGTCTTTCGAGGCAGCGAAGAACGGCCTGAAGGCCGGACCCCAACGAAGACCGGGCCTCTTCACCTCCCCCCTTGTGGGGGAGGTCGATCCGGGGAGCGGAGCGGGTGGGGGGATTCCGACCAACCACGCCAATTCAACCCCCGCCCAGTAGCGCGGGGAGGTGGGCCGATTCCAGTCGTCGCCAGCCGTCCGCGCTCCAGTCCGGCTCGCCGTCCGGCCAGAGGGGGCCGAACCCGCGGTCGGTCAGGTGGGCCACGTCCGTGTCCAGCAACGCCCGCGGGATCAGCCCGGCGGCGTCCGCCGCCCGTACCCCTTGCACCGCGAATACGGCCGCCCGCGGCGCGTTCGGCGCCCGACACACGTCGGCGGCGAACGCCGCCGCCGCGAACGCCAGTTCCGCGTCCTCCCCCGCCTTCGACGGCCCGAGCATCCGGGCGGCGTTCGCCCCGGCCGTCGCCGCACTCCGGGCGATGTCCGCGGCCAGATCGAGGGTGAACCGCGACACCGGCTGCCCGCGGACGAACCGCTCGGTCGCGGCCAGCGACGCCGCCACCGCGTTCAGCCACTCGACCGCGTCCGGCCCGTACACGTCGGCGGCGCGGGCCACCACCGGGGCGAGCCGCTTCGCCGCCCGCCACGCCACCTCGGCCACCGCCCGCCGGTCCGCCCCCGCGAACACCGCTTCCAGCTCATTCCAGGTCATCGCTCGACCTCGGTTTCATTCGGCGACAATGTACACACCCCACCGGGAAACCATGCTCATTTTTGGAACGTGCCTACCCCGCCAACGACTTACGGCGAATTTCCCCCGTTGTGTAACAATTTCGTCCCGTCCGGTAATCCGACACCGGGGGTCGTCGTCTAGAATAGCGATCCTTCCTTCGTCCCCATTTTTCGGAGTCCGGCATGAGTCGCCTCGCTCTCATCCCCCTGCTGTTGGCGTTCGCCCTGCCCGCGGTCGCCGCCGACCCGCCGAAGCCGACCGCCGCCGAAGAGAAACTGCTCGCCAAGCTGAAGGAGCTGAAGGGCGAGGCCACCCTCGACCCAGAGTTGGACGCCGCCGCCCGCGTGGCCGTCATGTTCGAGAAGGCGGAGGACAAGACGGTGTTCGCCTTCTACAAGGAGGACGGCATCGGGGCGGTGGAGATCCGCGACATCAAGGGGCTGAATGACCAGGGGTTCGCCGGGCTGAAACGGATGAAGAACCTACAGAAGCTGGTGATGGCCGGCGGCGATTTGAAGTACCTGGAGGCCAAGCACCTGAGCGAGTGCCAGCGGCTGACCACCCTGTACGTCGGCGGGGTGAAGATGAGCGACGACACCATCATCGGGCTGAAGGGGCTGACCAGGCTGAAGACGCTCGACCTGCTGGACGCGCCCATCTCGGACAAGGCGATCGACACCCTGCTCAAGTTCACCGACCTGGAGAACCTGAACCTGTCCGGCACCAATGTGTCGGACGCCGGGGTGAAGAAGCTGCTCGGCATGAAGAGCCTGAAGCGGCTGGAGCTGAACAACAGCAAGGTGACGCGGGCCGGGTACGACGCGCTGGTGTCGGTGCTGGAGAAGGAGAAGCGGGAGCTGATCGTGCGGTGGTGATGTTGTGTCGTCGCCGGCCCCTCCGGGGCGGTGCTGATGGCGGAACGTGGACCCAGGGCTTCCGCCCTGGGCTACATCCGACGGCCGCTCCGCGGCGAAGAACGTCCTCTCTTCCGGCACCGGAGGTGCCCGCGGATGTAGCCCAGGGCGGAAGCCCTGGGTGCGAGGCCACGAAGATAAATCCGCCCCGGAGGGGCCGGCGACCAACGCCCCTCACCGCCGCAGCAGGAACTCCTTCGAGTTGAGCAGCCCCCAGGCCACGTCCTCCCACGCCGCCCGCTTGTCGCCGGCCGACTCCACATACCCGAGCAGCTTCTTCGCCTCCGCGGCGGTCGGCGGACGGGCCACCGCCGACAGGTACAGCTCGTCCAGCACCCCCGCCGCCGGTTTGCTTGCGTCGGTCAGCCGCCCCAGCCGGTTGTCGGGTTTCCGCAGCAGGCTGTTCACCAGCTCGCCGGTCATCATCTGGAACGCCTGCAACACGCCGGGGTCGTCGCTCCGCTCGCACTCGCACGTGAGCAGGCGGTCCGGCTTGCCGAACACCTTCAGGAACCGCATGCCGCTGCCGCCGGCCTGCCGCCGCCCCTCCATCGGCGTGGCCGCCATCTCCCCCGCCCGCGTGCCGGTCGGGTAGCCGGGCAGTTTCAGCTCCACCCCCAGCGCGTTCGCCACCGCGTCCATCAGTTGCTCGGCCTCCAGCGGCTGCACCAGGGCGCGGGAGAAGTGCGTCTCGTCGGTCGCGTTCGTGTCGTTCGGCGACGCCGACAACTGGTACACCCGCGAGGTCATGATGTGGCGGATGAGCGGCTTCAGCTTGTACCCGCCGGCGGCGAACTGCTTCGCCAGGTGGTCGAGCAACTCCGGGTTGGTCGGCGGGTTGGCCGCCTTGAAGTCGTCGATCGGGTCCACGACCCCGCGGCCGAGCAGGTGCGCCCACACCCGGTTCGCCTGGGCCTTGGCGAAGAACGGGTTGCCGTCCGCCGTCAGCCAGTCGGCCAGCGGCGTGAGGCGGTCGGCCCGGCCGGACAACTCCGGCGTGGCGGCGCCGAGGAACTTCGGCTTGGCGTCCCCGCCGCGGGGGTGCGGCAGCTCGCCGTCCGGCTTGGCGAACACGATCTGCTCGCCGACGAACTCGTGCTTGTCCAGGTCGTCCTTGCGGTTGTTCTCGATCACCCGGTAGTCGATGCGGGCGAACACGGCGGCGAAGCGGTGGTAGTCGTCCTGCGTCCACACGTCGAACGGGTGGTTGTGGCAGCGGGCGCAACTTACCCGCAACCCCAAGAACACCTGGGCGACGCTCTCCGCCCGCAGGTACGGGTCGCGGACCGCCCGGTAGAAGTTGGCCGGCGGGGTGGCGTAGGTGCTGCCGCGGGCGGCCAGGATGTCGCGGGCGAACTCGGTCAGCGGGCGGTCCTCGGCGACGGCCGTGCGGATCCAGCGGTGGAACACCTGCACGCCCTTGCGGTCCAGGCTCTTCTCCTCGTTCCGCAGCAGGTCGGCCCACTTCTGCGCCCAGTACGCGGCGTACTCCGGCCGCTCCAGCAGTTGGCCGATCAGCTTCGCCCGCTTGTCGGCACTCTTGTCCGCCAGGAACGCGCTCACCTCGGCGGCGGTGGGGGTGACGCCGCACGCATCCAGGTACGCCCGGCGGATGAACACCGAATCGGAACACACCTCGGACGGGGTGATGCGGAGGCGGGCGAGGTCGGCGTACACCAGCGTGTCGATCGGGTTGTGGACGGGCAGCTTCGACAGGTCCGGGGTCGGGCGGTCGGGCAGGAAGGCGATCCGCACCGGCACCTGCTTGTCCGCGTAGCGGACGAGCACCACCAGCTCGCCGACCTGTTCGCGGACCACCTCGCCGGTCGGCTTCACCGCCGCCACGCCGACGTTGCTCAACTCGAACGCCACCAGGTTCGTCACGTCCCGCGTTGAACCATCGGAGAACGTGGCGGTGGCGGTGATCTGCACCCGGTTGGCCGGTTCGACCAGGACGTGCGAGGTGCCGTTCACCGCGAGCTTCGTCAGCTTCGGCACGTCGTCGCCGTCCGGCTTGCACCCCGCCTCAACCCACCGTCGTAGCACTGTGTACTCGGTACTCCGTACTGTGAACCGGCTGCCGCCCTCGTGCGGCACCTGTCCGATCGCTTTCTGAAGCAGCAGGCTGTCCGCCGGCTTGTGCGTGTCCGTCCGCCGGCCGAGCATCCCGCGGGTGAGGGCGGCGTGATCCCCGTCGGCGTCCTCGCCCTTCAGCGACAGCTTGAACCCGCCCTTGCCGTTCAGGTTGCCGTGGCACGCGCCGGCGTTGCACCCGGCCCGCGTGAGCACCGCCTGCACGTCGTTGCGGAACGACACGTCCGCGGCGAACGCCGGGGACACGAGCAGCAGCGGCAGGAGCCAGCGGAGCGGCATGGGATCGGCTCGGAAGGGCGCAAGCAGGTAGGCGAGGATAGGGTACCACGGCGGGCGGAGTAGGAGAAGACCTCACCCCCCGGCCCCCTCTCCAAAGTGGCGAGGGGGTGTTCAAGGGAGGTGTGTCTCCGATCTTCGCCGCGACTGAAAGGAGCGGCCGAGCTATCACCGCTCCTTTCAGTCGCGGCGAAGAGACTCCCCCTCTCCACTTTGGAGAGGGGGCCGGGGGGTGAGGTCTCGGATTCGACCCCCCGAAAATCCGCCGATTTTCCTCCGCCCGGCCAAATCCGCCCGCACCCCCGGCGAAACACTTCTAGTCCGCCGCCCCGACCCCGTACCCACGACGCGAGCCGAGCGGCACCCCGAACCGAACGCAACCCGTTCCGCTGCCACCTCTTGAGGACCGAGTGATGAAACTGAAGAAGATCCTGCTGCTGGGTGGGGTGATCGCCCTGGGCGTGGCGTTCATCGGCACCGGCACCGTGAAGAAGCTGGCCGCCTACGCCAAGCACGAAGTGCAATCGTTCGCCGACAAGGCGGGCACCCCGGAGCGGGAGATCGAGCGGCTCCGCGACGAGGTGAAGTCGCTGGACAAGACCGAGCGGCAGTTGAAGGACGAGCTGGCCCAGGAGATCGTCCAGGCGGACCGGCTGAACAAGGCCGTCGCCGACCTGCGGACGCGGGTGACCACCGAACGGGCCGACGTGGTGGCGTTCGGCGAGAGCATCAAGAAGGCGACCACCCAGGTGTCGCTCGGCAAGCGGACGCTGAGCATCGACGACGCCAAGCGGCAGCTCAAGCTGGACGCGTCGGCCGTCGCCCAGCGGGAGCAGACGCTCAAGACGATGGAGTCCACCCTGGTGAACCGGGAAGAGTCCAAGTCCATCCTCACACAGAACCTGAACGAGATTCAGGCGGTGAAGTCGGACCTGACCAACACCCTGGACGCGCTGGAGGTGGAGTACAAGGCGCTGCGGCTGCAAGCCACCAAGAACAAGTACCACCGGGACGACAGCAAGCTGAGCGCCGTCCGCGACGGCATCGAGAAGCTGAAGGAGAAGCTGGAGGTGCAGCGGGTGCGGATCGGGCTGGACACCGGCAAGGGCCGCATCGACGCCCCGGTGACCGAGTCGGTGGACGACATCCTGGCCCCGCTCACCGGCAAGAAGTCGAACCCGAACCCGATCGGCGACTGACCGGAGTGCGGACTACCCCACGAGACGCCGCGGCCCACGCCGCGGCGTTTTCGTTTTGGGTGAACCGCGGGCGTCAGGGCAGTGGGTGCGAGCCAGCACCCACGCACCCACCGACCTTGCGGTCGGGGTTCACCTGTTGCGCTCTGGGATCGGGCCGGCGGTTCTGCTAAGCTGAAGGGGCGGCCGTCGGCCGCGGGGCAGGAGCGGGCGGATGGGCATCTACGACCGCGAGTACTACCGGGACACCTCCGGCGGGTGGTGGAACACCATCACCTACCGCGGCACGGTCACGCTCATCGCCACGTTCATTGTCTGCTTCTTCGCCGCCGTCGCCACCCGCGACCCGAGCGGCGCGGAAGGACCGTTCATCGACGCCATGCGGTTCGACCCGCGGGCGATCCTGGGCGGGCAGGTGTGGCGGGTGCTCACCTCGTTCCTGGTGGTGTCGTCGTACAGCCTGACCGGGCTGATCCTCACCGGCTTCGGCCTGTACTTCTTCGGGTCCGAGGTGGAGACGGTGTACGGCACCCGCCGGTTCGTCACCTTCTTCCTGACGGCCGGGCTGCTGGCGGGCGGGGTGAAACTGCTGCTGCACGCGTTCGGGGTCGGACCGGAGATGACGACGCTCGGGCCGGCCGCCCCGCTATTCGCCACCCTGGTGCTGTTCGCCTGCCACTTCCCGCACACCCACATCCGCATCTTCTTCGTGCTGCCCATCCCGGCGTGGATCCTGGTGACGGTGGCCCTCGGGCTGTACCTGTTCGCCCTGGCGTCCACCGGGCCGAACCAGTCGCTGGCCGAGCCGCTCACCGGGGCGGGGTTCGCGTTCGTGTACCACCGCACCGCCGGCCGGCTGCTCGGGTTCGCCGACGGGCTGTTCGCCCGCCGCCGCCGCTCCGCCCCGCGGCTGAACATCTACGACGAGCCGGACACCCCGTACCGCCCGACCCCGTCGTCGGTCCGCGAGCGGGAACGAGAGCGGGAGCCGGACGCGGTGTCGGCCGGGGTGCCGGCGTCGCGGAGCGGGGTGGACGAACACCTGGAGGCGAAGCTGGACGCGGTGCTGGAGAAGGTGGCGAAACACGGCAAGGGCAGCCTGACGGCGGACGAGAACGACATCCTGCTGCGGGCGAGTGAGGCGTTCAAGAAGCGGCGGGGGTGAGCAGACCGCGGGGTCGGTGTCAAGACCCTGTCAGCGAACACCGGGCGGGGCGGCGGAAATCCGCTTGACTCGCCGGGCCGGACGTGTGATGTGTGGAGTGTAGGAATTGTGACGACACCGGCGGGCGGGTTCATCCGACTCGTACCACCCGCCGCCGGAGGACTTCAAGGGCACCGCCATGCAACGGTTCTACTGCGACGCGTGCAACAAGGAACTCCGCGCCGGCACCGACGGCCGGTATGTGGTCCGCATGGAGGCCCGGCGGGTGGACGAGGCGGACGCCAAACTGACCGCCGCCGACCTGGACGGGCAGGACGACCCGGACCACATCGACGCCATGGACGAACTGCTGGCCGCCGCCGACGACGACACCGAACTGGAACCCACCCCGACCACCGCCACCCCCGAGCCGGTCGAGTACGACCTGTGCGGCGGGTGCTACGCCCGCTTCCACGCCGACCCGCTCGGCCTCGACCGCGCCCGCAAGCTGTTCTTCAGCGCGAACTGATTCGACTTGGCGAGCCGGGAGCGCTTGGCGAGCCGGGAGCGTGAGCGACCGGAGGTTTCAAACGCTCCGGTCGCTCACGCTCCCGGCTCGCCGGTCTTTTCTGGGTTGGAGTTCACGCTTCAGTGTGAGTGAACCGGCCTCACGCTGAAGCGTGAACTCCAACCCCGCAGCCGACGTGACAGGAGCCGAAAACAGAACGCCCCCGGCAGCGGATGCTCTGAGGGCGTGAGGTCAGCGCGGGGTTGCGGTCACTTGTCCTTCTTCTCTTCCTTCTTCTCCTCCTTCACCCGCTCGTACTCGAACGTCATGCCGATTTTGTTTTTCGTGTGCAGGGTGGTGTCGGTCAGCTTGGTAATGTCCCTCGTCTCCTTCAGTTCTTCGGTGGTCCCCGTCAGTTTCATCGATGTTTCCAGCTTCGACCCGTTCACCTTGTAAGTGCCGTCCTGCGTGTTCTCCACCTTCACCTGCCGGGCAGTGGTCGTCACCTTGATCTCCCCAGCCTTGGTGAATTCGACCACCGCGGTCGCACCGGGGGGAACATCGAGGCCGCCCTTCGTCACTTTCCACTTGCCGACCAGCTTGGCGGCATCGATCTTCTCGTCCTTCTTGTCCTTCTTGTCGTCGGCGACCAGCGAGCCGGTCAGGGTGAGGGCGGCGAGCAGAGCGAGCGTGCGCATGGCGTTCTCCGTGGGATGAATGTCAGCGCAACCACGATACTCAACTCAACTCAACAAGCGTGTTCCCCCAAAACTCGGGCGGTCGCGGGTCGCCGCGAACTTCGGCCGACGGACTCGTGTCCCGGTTTGCGAGATCAGGTGGGTGACACCCACGCGGCGGGCACGGGTTCGCAGGCCCGAAAGGCCGGACGAGCAAACACTTGGACCGAATCGGCGGAGGGCACCCCGCATGGCCGAGGCGTTCACATTCTTCTGGAAGCACCGGCTGAGCCAGTGGCACCGGGCGGCGTTCACCGTCGGCGGGGTCACATTCCAGTACGCCGAACAGCACATGATGTACGCCAAGGCGGTGCTGTTCGGCGACCGGGAGACGGCCGCCCGCATCCTCGCGGCCGACACCCCGCGGGAGCACCAGGCCCTCGGCCGACAGGTGCGGGGGTTCGACGAGGGGGTGTGGGCGCTGTTCCGCGAGGGGGTCGTGTTCGCCGGCAACTTCGCCCGGTTCAGCCAGAACGCGGACCAGCGGGAGCTGCTGTTCGCCACCCGCGGGACGACGCTGGCGGAGGCGTCCCCGCACGACCGGGTGTGGGGCATCGGGCTGGCGGCCGACGACCCGCGGGCGCAGGACCGCTCGCAGTGGCTGGGCCTGAACCTGCTCGGCGAGGCGCTGACGCGGGTGCGGGAGGCGCTGCTGTGGGAGCACGCCCGGACCGAGACCCGCCCGCCCGCCGGGGGTCCGCGGGTATAATCGCTCTGACCCAGTTCCCCCCGGTTCGCCGCGGCGGGTGCGAGAGAGCGACTCGAATGGCCGCAGCCCCCGCCCCCGCCGCCCGCGCCGCCACCGGCGTGGACGGCCTGGACGACATCCTGAACGGCGGCCTCACCCCCAACCGCCTGTACCTGGTGGAGGGCGTCCCCGGGTCCGGGAAGACCACCCTGGCGCTACAGTTCCTGATGGAAGGCGCCCGCCGCGGCGAGCCGGTGCTGTACATCACCCTGTCCGAGTCGGCCGAGGAGTTGAAGGGGGTGGTGGATTCGCACGGGTGGTCGCTGGACGGCATCGCCGTCCGCGAGCTGGCGCCGTCCGAGGACAGCCTGCGGCCGGACGACCAGTACACCATGTTCCACCCGTCCGAGATCGAGCTGGGGGAGGCGACCAAGACCATCCTGGCGGACGTGGAGCGGACCCGGCCGACGCGGGTGGTGTTCGACTCGCTGTCCGAGCTGCGGCTGCTGGCCGGCAACCCGCTCCGCTACCGCCGCCAGATCCTGGCGCTCAAGCAGTTCTTCGCCGGCCGCAACTGCACGGTGCTGCTGCTGGACGACATGACCAGCGCCGACCACGACCTGCAGGTGCAGAGCATCGCCCACGGGGTGCTGCTGCTGGAGCAGCTGAACCCGGACTACGGGTCCGACCGGCGGCGGCTGCGGGTGGTCAAGTTCCGCGGGTCGGCGTTCCGCGGCGGGTACCACGACTACGTGCTCCGCAAGGGCGGGCTGGTGGCCTACCCGCGGCTGGTGGCGGCCGAGCACCGCCCGCCGCACCGCACGGACAAGCTGGCCAGCGGCATGCCCGAGCTGGACACCCTGCTCGGCGGCGGGCTGGAACGGGGGACGAGCACCCTGATCGTCGGCGCCGCCGGCACCGGCAAGTCGTCGCTCGCCGCCCAGTTCATGGCCGCCGCCGCCGCCCGCGGGCAGCAGTCGGCGGCGTTCATCTTCGACGAGAACGTGAACACCCTGCTCACCCGCGCGGCCGGGCTGAACATCGACCTGCGGACGCACGTGGACGCCGGGCGGATCACCCTCCAGCAGGTGGACCCGGCCGAACTGTCCCCCGGCGAGCTGACGCACGCCATCCGCCACGCCGTCGAGGTGCGGAAGGTGACGGTGATCGTCATCGACAGCCTGAACGGGTACCTGAACGCCATGCCCGGCGAGAAGTACCTGGTGGCCCAGCTGCACGAGCTGCTGGCGTACCTCGGCCAGGCCGGGGTGGCCACCCTGCTGGTGAGCGCTCACCAGGGGCTGATCGGCGGGCAGATGCAGTCGCCGGTGGACGCCAGCTACCTGGCCGACGCGGTGCTGCTGCTGCGGTACTTCGAGGCCAAAGGGGAGGTGCGGCAGGCGCTGTCGGTGGTGAAGAAGCGGGGCGGGGCGCACGAGCGGACCATCCGCGAGTTCCAGATGGCGGACGGGCGGATGAGCGTCGGCCCGGCCCTGCGGGAGTTCCGCGGGGTGCTCACCGGGGTGCCCGTCTACGAAGGCCCGGCCGGCCCGATCGCCGACCCGCTCGGCGGAGGCAAACCCGCGTGACCCCCGCCCCGGCCAGCCCGGACGACCGGGTGTTGATCCTCGCCCCGGTGGGCAAGGACGCGGCCCTGGCCCGCGACGTGCTGGCGCGGGCCGGCGTCGCCGCCCACCCGTGCCCGGACCTGGGGGCGGTGGTGGCCGAGTTGGCCGCCGGGGCCGGGGCGGTGCTGCTCACCGAGGAGGCGGCCGGCACCTCCCCCGCCGACCCGCTGACCGCCT
>JALHQU010000092.1 GCA_022841795.1 Fimbriiglobus sp. | reverse complement strand
CCGCCCGCCGGTGCCGTTATGCCCCGACTCGTCCGCCGCTCGTGGCTTGTGCCGGGTATCGGCCTCGTGATCCTGTCCGGCCTCGTCGTCGGGCTGGCCGTGGCCGTGCAGCGGGTGCGAGACGCGGCCGGGCACATGACCGACGTCTGAAACCTGAAGCAGCTTTCGTTGGCGGTCGCCAACTACCAGGATGCGAACGGGCACTACCCGCCGGCTTACGTCCTCGGGCCGGACGGCACGCCGTGGCACAGTTGGCGGGTGCTCGTCCTGCCGTACATCGAGGAAGAGAAGCTGTTCAAGGAATATCGGTTCGACGAGCCGTGGGACGGCCCGCACAACCGCACCCTCGCCGGCCGGATGCCGAAGATGTACCGCTTTCACAACCGCACCGAGCCGGGGCAGACGACTACCAACTACTTGGCGGTGGTCGGGCCGACGACGATGTGGCCGGGGGGCGTGGGCCGAAAGCACGCCGATGTGACGGACGGCGCGCCGAACACGGTGCTGCTCGCCGAGAACCGCGGGCTGGGGGTGAACTGGATGGAGCCGCGGGACCTGGACTTCGACACCCTGCCGCTGGCGTTCAACCACCCGCACGGGGTGAGCAGTTGGTACAAGACGCCGGCGGTGGTGACGACCGACGGCAGCGTCCGCACCTTCCCGCCGGGGTCGGACCCGCTCGCCCTCCGCGCCGCCCTCACCGCCACCGGCGGGGAGAGGGTGTCGCTCGACGGCGAAGGGTGGCAGGTGCTCCCCGACGGCCGCCTGCGGGAGGAGGGGGAGTGATCGCCTGATCAATCCTATCAAGAGCCGATACTTCGCTGAACGTGGCTCGCCGGCCGCTGGGCTCTGCTCGTGCTCAACATGCTTTGTTCAGGTCCGTGGAAGCCTGGATCGTTTGTACCGTCTCGGGTCAATATCCAACCTGTCCGACGACCGCGGTCGGACAGCCCGCCGCGAGCAAGAACCGCCGAAATTCGGCATCAATGTGTTCATCGCAGCGGGTGACGAAAAATCTGATATCGTCGAGTACGCGAATCACGATGTCAGCAGCCGAGATGGGCTGCGGTTTCACCCGTGGGCGGTCGCAGTTGTGTATGCAGTCGTGCCGCCGCTGAAAGATGGTCCGAAACCGCTCCTCGAATCGGGTCAGAGCGTCCGCCGCCGCACGAGCTCGCTGACCGGGAGGAAGGGCATGAAACCGCTGGGCTGTGATCCCGAACAGTCGTCGGCGACCGTCCGGATGGGCAATCCAGTCCGCGAGCAAATCCCGGAAGAACTTCCTTCCGGGCTGGAAGAATTTGTTGAACAGGGATTGCACCGCCGACAATTTGAGAACGTTCTCACGCTCCATCATCTTCCGGGCGGCCATCCGCCACCGCCAGTTCATGTTGTTGGCGTACGGTTCAAGGATCGCCCGGACGGGGAACCGGATGTCTTGGAAGAACTCGGGAAGGATAAGGGCCGGGTGGCGGCTCTTGGCGATGATGGTGGCGGCAACGATGTCGGTGTACGCATCGCAGAAGTAGGCATCGAGTGCGCCGACGCCGAACATCCAGGCGCTCCGCCAAAGGTCGTCCCGCAGAAGGCGCTCACCCGGGGTGCCTGGCAATAACGTGTTAGCGTGGACGACGATCGCCCGAGCCCGCTCGACATCCTGATTGAAGTGGTCCAAAGCTGTGGCCGGCATATTCTCCTCGGCGTGGGACGGATCAAATCCCCCGTTGCCCCGCCCTCGGATCGCGGATGTCAGTCCACCGACGCGGGTTCGGTTTCCTCGTCGTAGTGAATCGTTTCGGCTTCGTCGTCGTACCACACGTTTCGGTGCCGTGGTGCGATCACACCCCACAGATCGATCACCTCATCCAGCCCCAGCCCGCTGCGGATGTGATCAGACAGTTGCTCGATCAACGGCCACACGTCGTCGTGGGCCTCCTCCTCGGTGTATGGGTCACCCGGGAACACCTCGTTGTAGACCTCCAGCACTTCGTCTACGCCGAGCCGCTCGCTCACCTCTTTGGTGAGAAGCTCCAGCGCTTCCTCGCGGGTTACCACCGGCATAGGAAAGCTCGCTCAGGTTAGGTTGAGTTCCATTATACCGCCCGCTCGCCCTCCGGGCGGCCCTCACCGCCACCGGCGGGGAGAAGGTGTCGCTCGACGGCGAAAGGTGGCAGATCCTCCCGGACGGCCGCCTGCGGGAGGAGGGGGAGTGAGGCCGTCTTGTCGTGTTGCACGGCCGCTGTAAACAGTCCCCGACCCACCGCCTCGCTCCAACGGAGTACGGCCATGTCGCGCCTGAATGTCGGCCTGTTCGCCGCGGTCGTGCTGGCCGCCGTGTCGTCCGCGGCCGATTCGAAGGACGCCCCGAAGCCGACCGGGGCGTGGACCCGGGACGCCGGGAACGAGGTGACAATCACCCTCGAATTCAAGGCCGACAAGCAGCTCACCGCTACCGCCAAGGTGGGCGACGCGGCCGTCACCGCCGAGTGCAAGTACGCGGTCGAAGCGGACGGCCTGCTCAAGGTGACGGTCACGTCCGTCTCGACCGAGGGCACGGTGTCGAGCCTGCCGCCGGCGCTGCCGGAGTTCGAGTTCAAGTTCAAGATCGACGGGAAGACCGCCGCCCTCGCCGACTTCAAGATCGCCGACCTGGAAGCCGCCAAGAAGTTCCTGGAGGGCGATTACAAAGCGAAGGAGAAGTGACGCCCGCCCGACGGTATGATGGCGTCCGCCACCCGCCCGAGGCCGCCGATGGACACCCCCGACGACCCGACGAGCGACCCGTTCGGCCCGCCGACGATCCCCACCCTCGTCGGCTGCCTGCACTGCCACCAGGAGTACGAGAGCTACCTGATCGAGCGGCGGCAAGAACCCGACAGCGACGGGGTACAGCGCTGGTGGTGGTGCTGCCCGGTGCCGGGGTGCGGCGGCCGCGGGTTCGGGTTCGACATCCTGCCGGTGGACCCGGCCTGGCGGAGCGAGGACGGATCGAGCGGCTGGGTGTACGACGAGGAAGACGAGGAGGATGACGACGAGTTCGACGACGAGCCGGACGCCCCACCCCCGCCGAAAAAGGACGACGACATCGACATCCCATGGTGACGGCGGACGGTGACTGACTTTGTTGGTGTCCGGCCTTCAGGCCGTTCTTCACGATCGGTCAGACGGCCTGAAGGCCGGACACCAGCGAAGATCACCGCTTCAGCCGCGTCAAGCTGTCCATCGCCTCGCGGGTGAGTACCGCCCCGGCCGCGCCGGCGGCGTACTTCTTCAACAGCCCGGCCGCCGCCGGCGTGCCGACCCGCTCCAGGATTTCCACCGCCCGCACCTGCCGTAGCCGGTCGCGGTCGGCGACCAGGTGGCCCGCCCTGCCGACCAACTGTTCCAGCCGCTCCCGTTGCTCCGCGGCGGTGCTGCTCTTGAGCGCCGCCCGCAGCTTCTCCTCCGCCTGATCCGCCACCGCCGCCAGCGCCTTCGTCGCCGCCTCGCGGGTGGCGAAGTCCGGGCTGCCCAGCTCCGCGATCCGCTTCGTCAGCTCGGCGTCGGGGAGTACCGCGGCCGGCGGCAGGTGTTTCTCGAACAGCTTCACCGCCGCGTCCGGGTCGGCCAGGAGCGCGGCGAACGCCCGCTGCGCCACCGCCGGGTCCGCGTCGGCGAGCAGTTCCCACGGGGTGCGGGCGTCCGCCTTCGCCGCCGCCTTCGGCGGCACCTGCTTCACCCAACCCGCCAGGTCCCACACCAGGCAGGTGCCGTCCGGGTGGGCGGTCACCACCCGCGGGCCGTCGTCGGTCACGGCCAGGTCGGTCACCTCCGGCCACGCGGCGTCCGCCCGGTACACCGGCTGGCTCGGCGACTCGCCGTCCAGGTCGAACACGCTCACCTCCGCCCGGTCGCCCTCCCGCCGCTGGTGGGCGACGAACCACCGCCCGGACGGCGACAGTGACCAGCACCGGCTGTAGTCCTTCGGCCGGGCCAGGTGGAGGGCGCACTGCTGCCGGCCGGTGGCGGCGTCCAGCACCACCGCCTGCTCACCGCACAGCACCACCAGCCGCCGGCCGGCGGCGTCGGTCATCAGGTGCAGCGGGTCGGTGGCGCACCCGACCGCCCACCGCCCGCCGCCGGTGGCGGTTTCCAGTAGCGTCACCTCCCGGCCGCGGGTGGCGATCACCGTGCGGCCGTCCGGCGCCGGGATGAACGGGTCGAAGTCCACGCCGGGCGTGGGGGAGGCGATCCGCCTCTTCCGCTCGCCGGACTCGGCCGCGAGCAGTTCCAGCCGCCACCGCCACCCGTCTTCGTCGTTCCCCTCGGCCGTCTGCACCGCCGCCCACCGCCCGTCGGCGGAGAACCGGGCGGCCGGCCGCGCCCGCTCCGCCCCCTTCACCTCGGCCAGCGTCTTCCCGTTCGCCGGGTCGATCAGCCGCGCCCGGTCGTAGTCCGACGCCAGGAACCGGCGGCCGTCGTGGTTGAACTCGGCGTTCGCGTCCCGCAGCCCGCCGGCCGCCGTCGCCGCCGTAATCGGCTCGCCGGTGCGGAGGTCCCACCGGAGCAGTTCGCCCGATTGGCTCCAGCAGGCGGCGGTGTGCGGGCCGACCACCTGTACCCCCGCCCACAGCGGGTGCGAGGTGTGCTTGTCGGTCTGTTGGCCGGTGGTCAGGTCGTAGATGCGGACCACCCCGTCCTGGTCGGCCACCGCCACCCGCTTCGAGTCCGGGAACAGGGCGAACGCGGAGAAGCTGCCCCCGCGGTGCTGGAGCGGGATGGGTTTCGCCTTCGGGTCGAGCGGGACGAACGCCCCGCCGCGGCGGTCCGGGGCGTAGAACCCGCGGCCGTCGGCGGTGAATCCGCCCGACTGGTGGTTCACGCCGGGGGTCGGTCGGGCGTGCTGCTCCTTCCCGTCGGCCGCGTCGTACAGGATCACCCGCTCGCTCAGCTGCACGGCGACGGTGCGGTCGTCCGGGCTGAGCCGGGCGGTGATGTGCCGCTCGCCCTTCGCCCGCGTCACGTCGATCTCCAGCGACTTGCCGGTGTCGAAGTCGTACACGGTGACCACGTCCGCGTCGTCGTCCTCCACCGCCGCCGCCCGCCACACCACCTTGCCCCCGCCGTCGTTGAAGTGCGGCCCGTGGAACCCGTGCCGGTGGTTGGCGATCTCCTTCCACTCCGGCTCGGCCCCCGGCTTCGGCACCGGGGCGATGCGGAGGCCCCCCCGCCGGGCGTCGTCTTCGCCCTCGAACGTGTCCTCGATCAGGAACCTGTCGGCCGCCGCCTTCGCCGCCCCCTTCGGCGTGACGGGCCGGTCCGGCTCCAGGGTGAGGGACTCTTTCTGCTCGCCGTCCCAGTAGTCGGCCCGGCCGTCCGTGCGGATCCGCTGAAGGGAAGCCGACTCCGGCGGCGAGTAAGGGCCGTCCGCCGCCTCGCCCGACTCCACGTCGAACCACTTGAGTCCGTCGGTGATCAGCTTGCCGTCCGGGGTAACGAACAATTGGCCGGGGTACTGTTTGACCACGATGCGGGCGTGGCCGAGACGGGCCACCGCCCCCTTCGGCAGCGGCGGGTCGGCGGCGAACGCAACGAACGGAGAGAGGAACGCGAGGAGGGCGAACCCGAGCCGGGACATGGCGGGCCTCCGGGGGATGACGACGCGGCTTGTTAGCCCGACGCGCGAGCGAGGGCCGGCACGCACCCCTCGCTCGCGCGTCGGGCTAACGAGGTCGGCCTCACCACTCCCGCGTCACCACCTCCGGGCCGGCCGTCACCGCCCCGGCCGGGCCGGTCTGGGCGTGCTTCGCCGTCCACCGCAGCACCGGCTCCTTCGCCGCCTTCACCTCGTCCGCCCGGCTGATGACGTGCGTGTGCGGGGCGGTGCGGACTGTCTCCGGGTCCTCGCCCTTGATCTTCAGCAGGGTGTCGGCGAAGGCGTCGAGCGTCTCCTTGCTCTCCGTCTCGGTCGGCTCCATCATCAGGGCTTCCGGCACCACCAGCGGGAAGTACACCGTCGGGGCGTGGTACCCGTAGTCGAGCAGCCGCTTGGCGACGTCCATCGCCCGGATCTTCTTCTCCCGCACCAGAGCGCGGGCGGTGGCCACGAACTCGTGCATGCACGGGCCGGGGTGCGGCACCTCGAACCCTTCGCTCACCCGCGCCCGCAGGTAGTTGGCGTTCAGCACGGCTTGTTCGCTCACATCCTTCAGCCCGTCCGGCCCGAGCGTGCGGATGTAGCAGTACCCGCGGAACAGGATGCCGATGGTGCCGAAGAAGCTGCGGACGCGGCCGATGCTCTTCGGCATCTGGTAGTCGAGGTAGAACCGCTCGCCGTCCTTCCGCACGATCGGGGCCGGCAGGTACGGGGCGAGGAAGTCGCGCACCGTGATCGGCCCGCTGCCGGGTCCGCCGCCGCCGTGCGGGCCGGTGAACGTCTTGTGGACGTTGTAGTGCTGCATGTCGGCGCCGAAGTCGCCCGGCCGGGTGATGCCCAGGATGGCGTTCATGTTCGCCCCGTCCAGGTAGATCAGCCCGCCCTTGGCGTGAACCAGTTCGGTGATCGTCTTGATCTGCGTCTCGAACAGGCCGAGCGTGTTCGGGTTGGTGATCATGAACACGGCGGTGTCGTCGCCCAGCTTCGCCGTCAGGTCGTCCAGGTTCACCAGCCCGTCCGCCCCGCTCTTCACCGTGACAGTTTCAAAGCCGGCCAGGGCCGCGCTCGCCGGGTTGGTGCCGTGCGCCGAGTCCGGCACCAGCACCTTGGTGCGGTGGTGTTGGCCCTTGTCCTTGAAGTAGGCGTGGGCGACGAACAGGGCGGTCAGTTCCCCCTGCGCCCCGGCCGCCGGTTGCAGGCTGATGGCCGGCAGCCCGGAGATCTCCTTCAGATACTCCTGCATGCCGTACAGCAGTTCGAGCATGCCCTGGGTGGTGTCGTCGTCCTGCAGCGGGTGCAGGTTGGCGAACCCCGGGAACCCGGCGATCCGCTCGTGCCGCTTCGGGTTGTACTTCATGGTGCACGACCCCAACGGGTAGAAGTTGGTGTCGATGCTCATGTTCCGGGCGGACAGGTTCATGTAGTGGCGGATCAGGTCGATCTCGCCGACTTCGGGTAGCGGCGGAGGGCGGTCGGCGAGGTACTTCTTCGGCAGCAGTTCGCTCGCCGGCTTGGACGGCACGTCGCACGCCGGCAGCCGGTGGCACCGCCGCCCGTGCCGGGACATCTCGAAGATCAGTTCGGTGGATTGCGTGTTGTTCATGATCGATGTATAGCCTCTGATAAGTGGTGATTGCTGCGTTACGTTCCGACCCATCAGAACCCATCAACTGCTCGGCGGCTCCGGATCTGCGCAAAGCCCAGCGAGAAAAGTGGTGAACTCGTCTGCTCTGGAACCCCAATCGAAGTACACACGAGGGTAATGGAGACTTTTCACACCTAATAGGATTGACCTGAACTTCGGCAGGAAACCGATCGGCATTACCTCATGAAGCCATTCGGAGGTGTCAGGTACATCCTCCTCCCTTAAACCTTCCAACCAGTCAGGAACAACGTGATCCCAGTGACGCTGAACTTCGCCGTGAAGAGTTCCTCGCGCTCGGGGATCCCCCGGTGGAATCACGGGGAAAAAGCGGATGGAATCGCTGTCGTCGATCAACTCCGGTTTCTGTTCGGGCGATCCGCGCCGAATCGGGTATCCCCCGTTGTGGTTCAGCAAAAATGCCTTATAAACAGCGGGCAGCTTTACACCCGGCCAACGGTCGATCTCGTCCACGTCTTTGCGGGCCAAGTGCGGGCCGCCTCTACGAAACTTTAGGTGGTCGCAGCACACGCCCTCCGGCGGGCGGCTGACGCGGGCCACCCACACCGGGTCCAGGCCCTCGGCCAGCCCGTGCAGCCGCAGCACCAGGAACCCGGTCGTCTGCTTCGACTTCGCCCACTCCACCTCCGCCCGCAGGTACGCCCCGCGGGGGTCGTCGCGTTCGTCCAGCCAGTCGGCATACACCAGCCGCGGCAGGTCGTCGCCGGGACTGTCCACGACCTTCCGGATGAACGCCTCGTCCTCGCTCACGGGATCAGCCCCTTCTCCTTCAGGATGCCGGCCGCCCACGCCTGCTGCTCGGCCGCCAGCGGCGGGTCGGGCGGGCGGCGGTAGTCGATCCAGTCGGCATATCGGCCCGTGTCGTAGGCGCGGTCGAAGAGCGGTTGCAACTCGACCGACACGGGCGGCACGCCGGGGTCGAGCGGCACCGGCACGGCAGGCAGCCGCTCGGCCAGCCGAATGGGCACGGCGAAGTACCGGACGGTGTCGCCGGCGATCATGACACAGGCGTGGTAGTCGAACGGCCCGGCCGTTCGCCGCAACTCCGCTTCCGGGGCCGCGGTGGTGTGAGCACCCCCGCGGAGTAGGTCGATCTCCACCAGGTTCACCCCGCCGAGTGCGCACTCCTGCTGCTTCTGCCGGTAGCTCACCCGGCCGTTGTCCCCGCCCCGCTTGTTCGACAAGCTGAGCACCTCCACCATCGTCACCAGCCGTTTACCCTCGGTGGTGAGGATTTCCAGGTACGGCTGCTCCCACGGCTCCGGTACGGGTTGCTCGGAGACGGCGACCGCGCCGGCGAGCGTGGCGAGGGCCGTCCCGCCGTCGGGCGGGTCGGGACGACCGAACACGCCCACGTCCGGCTCACGGTGCAGTTCGTCGTCCACCCACACCAGTTGCGTGCCGCGGGCGATGTACCCCTTCGGGAGTGCGGCGTTCAGTGCCTCCCGAATGTAGGTGACGAGGCTGTTGTGCAGGTCGCGAAAGTTCTCGGCGGACTCCACCCACGGGTCCATGCCGGGGAACGGGCTAGGCACGGATCACCCCCTTCTCCGTCAGGATGGCGGCCGCCCACGCCTGCTGCTCGGCCGCCAGCGGCGGGTCGGGGTGCTTGGTCGTGTACCGGGCGAGTCGGGCGTACAGGCCCGTATCGTAAGCCCGATCCAGGAGCGGTTGCAGTTCCACCTTCACCGGCCTCACCCCCGGGTCGAGCGGTATCACCACGGTCGGCAGCCGATCCGTCAGCAGGAACGGCTTCACCTCGTACCGGGTCGGGTCGCCGATCACCGTGACGCAGACGTGGTAGTCGAACCGCGAGGCGACCTGCCGCAACCGGGTCAGGGGGATGGCGGTGGCGTGCGTCCCGCCGCGGAGCAGGTCGATCTCCACCAGGTTCACGTTCCCGAGCCGGAACTCGTTCTGCTTCTGCTGGTACGACACCCGCCCGTTGTCTCCGGCCTTCTTGTTGGACAGGCTGAGGATTTCGACCGCCGTCACCAGGCGGTCGCCCTCGTCGGACAGGATCTCCAGGTACGGCTCGTCCCACGGTTCCGCAATGGCCTCGGCCGCCACCGCCACCATACCTTCCGCCGCGAACGGCTCGCCCGCGATGTCCCCTTCCGGGCGAAAGTCCGGGCCGTAGGCGGCCACGTCCGGCTCCCGCTGCAACTCCGGATCGACCCACACCAGTTGGGTGGTGGTGGCGACGTACCCGTCGGGGAGTTGGGCGTTGATCGCTTCGCGAATCAGGTAGATCAGGCTGCTGTGGAGGTCGGGAAACACCCCCGGCAACTCCAGCCACGGGTCCATGCCGGGGAACGGGCTAGGCACGGATCACCCCCTTCGCCGTCAGTACGCCGTTCGCCCACGCCTGCTGCTCCGCCGCCAGCGGCGGGTCGGGCGGAGCGCGGTAGTCGATCCAGTCGGCGTACCGGGAGCGGTCGTAAATCTGGTCGAGCATCGGTTGCAAATCAACCGGCACGTCCGGGATGCCGGCGGCAAGCGGGATACCGACGGTCGGCAGGCGATCGGCCAACCGGATGCCGGCGGCGTGGTAGGTCGGCGGGTCGCCGGCCAGCAGCACGCCGACGTGGTAGTCGAACACCCCGAGTTTTCGCCGCAACCGAGCCAGCGGGACGGCGGACACGTGCGGCCCGCGGCGGAGCAGGTCGATCTCGACCAGATTCACCCCGGACAGGGCGTACTCGTCCTGCTTCTGCTGGTAGGACTGCCGCCCTTCACGCCCGGCCCGCTTGTTCGACCGACTGATCACCTCGACGGCCGTGACCAGCCGCCGTCCGCGGTCGGAAAGGATTTCCAGGTACGGCTCCTCGACCGGATCGGGCAGCCGCCGCCGGCCGATGGCCACCAACCCGGTGAGGGTGACGGGGCCGCCGGGTGCGTCTGGTAGGTGGTCTCGGCCGTACAAGGCCACGTCCGGCTCACGGTTCAGTTCCGAATCGACCCACACCCGGCTCTTGCTCAGCGCGATGTACCCCGGTGGCAGGGAACGGTTGAGCGCGTCCTCGATCGCGAGAACGAGTTTGCCGTGGAAATTCGGAAACACCTCCGAACCTTCCAGCCACGGGTCCATGCCGGGGAACGGGCTTGGCATGACGACGCCCTCCGGGTGTCCCTCGCTCGCGCGTCGGGCTAACAAACCGGCCCTCGCTCGCGCGTCGGGCTAACAAACTAACTCAGCCGTTTCGCCACCGCCGCGGCCAGCCCGTCGATTTCCACCTTCGTCCGCTTCTCCGTCACCGCCACCGTCATCCCGTCGGCGTGCTGCGGGTACCAGCGGCCGGCCGGCAGCCCGCCGAAGTAGCCGTCGGACCGCAACCCCGCCAGCAGCTTCGGCACGTCGCCCGGCACGCTGGCGGTGAACTCCTTGACGAACGGCCGGTCCCACTTCGGTTTCGCCCCCACCTTCGCCAGTTGCTCGGCGGCGTAGTGAGCCTTCCGCACGCACAGCTCGGCCGTCTCCCTCAGCCCGGCCGGGCCGAGGGCCGTCAAATGCACCGCCGCCCGCAGGGCGAACAGCCCCTGGTTCGTGCAGATGTTGCTGGTCGCCTTCTCCCGGCGGATGTGCTGCTCGCGGGTGCTGAGCGTCAGCACCCAGCAGCGGGTACCGTTCCGGTCCACCGTCTCGCCGACCAGCCGGCCGGGGATCTTGCGGACGAACTCGCTCTTGCACGTCAGGATGCCCAGGTACGGCCCGCCGAACCCGAACGGGATACCCAGCCCCTGCCCCTCGGCCACGGCGATGTCCGCCCCGTGCGCCGCCGGGTTCGACAGCAGCCCGAGGGACACCGGGTCGAACACGTCGATGAAGATGGCCCCCACCTTCCGCGCCGCGGCGCCGACGTCCGGCATCTCCTCCAGGTGGCCGAAGAAGTTGGGCGACTGGGCGACCACTGCCACCGTCTTGTCACCGACGGCCTTCGCCACGTCGCCGGGGTCCAGGAACCCGCCGGGGCACGGCAGCGTCTTCACCGTCACGTTCAGGTTGGTGACGTAGGTGGCCAGCACCTGCCGGTACTCCGGGTGGACGCTCTCGGCGATGAGCACCTCCCCGCCCCTGCGGTCGGTGATGCCCAGGGCCATGAGCACGGCTTCCGCCACCGCCGACCCGCCCTCGTACAGGCTGGCGTTCGCCACGTCCAGCCCGGTGAGCTGGCACATCATCGTCTGGTATTCGTAGATCGCCTGCAGGGTGCCCTGGCTGGCCTCCGCCTGGTACGGGGTGTACGCGGTGTAGAACTCGCCGCGGCTGGCAACCACGTCCACCACGCTCGGGATGAAGTGGTCGTAGGCCCCGCCGCCGAGGAAGCAGACGGCGTCGGACGACGACACGTTCTTGTTCGCCAGCCCGGTCATGTGCTGGGTGAGTTCGATCTCCGACAGCGCCGGCGGGATGTCCAGCAGCCGCCCGAACCGCACGTCGGCCGGGATGTTGGCGAACAGCGCCTCGACGCTCGGCACGCCGATGCGGGCGAGCATGGCGGCCACGTCTTCGGGGGTGTTCAGGGTGTACGCGGACATGAAGCGGCAGGCTCCGGGTTTATGGCTGTTGTGGGACGAACGTGGCGGTGGCCCAACTCATGCAGTTGAGCAGAAACGCCGCTTCATCCAGGTGCGTGTGACTCATGACGAACCGCGACAACTCGGCCGAGTTCACCGCCGGAAACGCCCGGCTGTTCGATTGTGGCTGATATCGGCCGTCCGGCTGGCGGATCAGAAACGTCACGGCCGAATCGTCGAACCGCCACAGTTCAGGCACCCCCAGGCGGGCGCAGATGGGTTCCTTCGGGATGGTGCTGTTCGTGTGGTCCACCTCGATCGCCAGGTCGGGCGGCGGGTGGACGGTCAGGTCGATGTCGGCGAGGTGTCGCACCCGCTCGATGTGCTGGATGTAGAAGCACTCGTCCGGCTCCAGCCCGTTCTCCAGGTCTTCGCGGCTGAACGTCGTCGTCCCGCCGGCCAACACCGGGATTTTTAGCACCGCGGACAGGCCGATCACGCACCGGGCGAGGCGGCGGGAGACCCGCTCGTGGAAGAAGGACGGGGCCACGAGTTCGAGCCTCCCGCGGTCGTACACGAGCCGAATGCCGGAGCAGACTTCGTCCCGACGGTCGCTCAGCCAGCGGTACTCACCCCAGGTGACGCCGTGGAACAGCGCCGGCTCGTTCGGCCGCAGGACGCCCAACAGCCGCGCGACGGTCTGGATCCGCGATTCCCGCGGCAGGGCGGGCGTCGGCAGCACGGCGGCGGACATGGCGGAACCCTCCCGTGTTCCGCTCGCTCCGGGAGCGGGTCAGAAACCACTCACGGAGTGAGTGGAACACTGTCAGTGCCCGGCGATCTGGGCGTCGTACTGGGTGGCGGTCAGCAGGTGGTCCAGGCTCGCGCCGGGGGCCAGTTTGATCTTCAGCATCCACCCGCCGCCGAACGGGTCGTCGTTCACCTTCGCCAGGTCGTTCACCGCGTCGGCGTTCACCGCGATCACCTCGCCGGCCACCGGGGCGTAGATGCTGCTCGTACTCTTCACGCTCTCGATGATGCCCACCTCGTCGCCGGGCTTCACCGTCAGGCCGACCTTCTTCAACTCCAGGAACGTCGGCTCGGTCAACTGCTCGACGGCGAACTTGGTGACGCCGACGGTGGCCACGTCGCCGTCGAGCTTCACCCACTCGTGGCTGGTGGCGTAGCGGAGGTCGGGGGGTGTGGTCATGGGGAACTCCGGGAGGAGGGTATCTTGTTAGCCCGACGCGCCAGCGAGGGGTGCGTGCCGACCCTCGCTGGCGCGTCGGGCTAACTCTTGCGTCTGTAGAACGGCAGCGGCACCACCTTCGCGTCCACCTTCGTGCCCCGCAGGTCGATGAGCACCGGGGTGCCGACGGCGGCGTACTTCTTCGGCAGGTACGCCATCGCGATCGACTTCTGCAGGTGCGGGACGAAGCTACCGCTCGTCACGGCGCCCAGGGCCGAGCCGTCCACGAACACCTCGGACCCTTCGCGGGCGGCCCGCTTGCCGTCCAGTTCCAGCCCCACCCGCACCGGCCGGGTGTCGGGCAGTTCCTTCAGGGCTTGTCGGCCGACGAACTCGCCCTTGTCCAGCTTCACCGCCCACCCCAGGCCGGCCGAGATCGGATCGGTCTGCTCGTTCAGTTCGTGCCCGTACAGCGGCATGGCCGCTTCCAGCCGCAGGGTGTCCCGCGCCCCCAGCCCGCACGGCACCGCCCCCTTCGCGATCAGCTCTTCCCAGAACGGTACGGCCAGGGCGTTCGGCAGCCCGACCTCGAACCCGTCCTCGCCGGTGTACCCGGTGCGGCTGACCATGCACCCGGCGTTCCGATACCGCGTCGGGGTGGCGTAGTAGTATTTCAGCTTGCTCACGTCGTCGGCGAACAGGCCACTCACCAACTCGACCGCCTTCGGCCCCTGCACAGCAATCAGGCAGGTGTCGAACGTCTGGTCGATCAACTTCACCTGTTTGCCGGCGGCGCGTTCCGTCAGCCACGCCACGATCTTCTCCCGGTTGCCGGCGTTCACCACCATCGCGTACCCGTAGGGCCACTTGTACACCAGCACGTCGTCCAGGATGCCACCGTCCTCGCGGCAGATCAGCCCGTACCGCACCTGCCCTTCCTTCATGCCCGCCACCGAGTTGGTGAACACCTCTTCGAGCAGCGGCAGGGTGTCCGGCCCGTCGAAGCTGAGCCGGGCCATGTGGCTGACGTCGAACAGCCCCGCCCCCGTCCGCACCGCCTTGTGTTCCTCGATGATGCCGGCGTACTGCACCGGCATGTCCCACCCGGCGAACGGCACCATCCGCCCCTTGTGCGCCGCATGCCAGTCGTACAAGGGGGTTCGCAGGTTCGCCATCGGATACCGCCGGGGAAAAGACGCGGGCGGTGCCGTGAGCCACGGCGACCGCCCCTATGGGAAAGTGTAGCGAGCCGGGGAAATGGGTTCCACCCCGCCCGCTCCCGCTGGTCGCGGCGAAGATTTTTGCGCTCGCCCCCTTGAACCTCACGCCGCGTGAGGGGGTACCATGCGGCAAGTGGCGACCCCACCCCCCGGCCCCTCCCCGAACCGGAGAGGGGGAGAAAAGGCAACTGTCTTTCTCCCCCTCTCCGGTTCGGGGAGGGGGCCGGGGGGTGGGGTCTTCGAACTGGAGACCCGGCCATGCCCCCCGACCCGCGGTTCCGCGTCGGCGACATCGCCGCCCGCACCGGCGTGAGCGTCCGCACCCTGCACCACTACGACGAGATCGGCCTGCTCCGCCCGGCGCACCGCACCGTATCCGCGCACGGGTCCGGGCACCGGCTGTACTCCGTCGCCGACCTCTCCCGGCTGCAGCAGATCCTGTCGCTGCGGCAGCTCGGGTTCACGCTGGACGAGATCGCCGACGCCCTGGCCGGCCCGCGGTTCGACCCGCTGGCGGTGGTCCGGCTGCACCTGGCGCGGGCGAAGGAGGTGCTGAAGTCTCAACACCAACTGTGCGACCGGTTGGAACACCTGGCCGGCCATCTGGAGCGGGCGGAGGAGGTCTCCGCCGACACTTTCCTGCGAACCGTGGAGGCGACGATCATGGCCGAGAACCACTTCAACCTGCCGCCGGACCAGGCGGCGACGCTGGCGGCGCACTGGGCGCAGTACAGCCCGGCCGACATCGAGGCCGTTCAGAACGAGTGGCCGATCCTCATCGGCAAGGTGAAAGACGCAATGACAGCGAAGAAAGACCCCCGCTCGCCGGAGGTGCGAGCGCTGGCGGCGCGGGCGGACGAACTCACCCGCATGTTCACCGGCGGGAACGCGAGCGTGTCGGCCCAACTGCGGCAGCGGTACGAGTCCGACCCGGAGTTGCAGCAGAAGGCCGGCATCGACCCGGCGGTGATGGCGTATCTGGCCCAGGCGCGGGGGGAATGAGGGTAGTGTCTTCGCCGCGACCTCCGGGGGCGGGACTGCTTGGCCCGCTCCCGGAGGTCGCGGCGAAGACTCCAACCCATCGCCCGGCCGTATCCTAACCGCACACCGCGGGGAGGGCCGGCGATGGCGAAGAAGAAGGCGTTCGTCGAACACGTCGAGATGCACGGCCACATCGTCGATTCGCTGCTGCTGCCGAAGGTGCTGGACGCCATCCTGTCCCGCGGCGGCACGTACCACATCGAGGAGTTCAAGCTGGGCGAGCGGCAGGACGACACCAGCTCCGCCCGCATCGAGGTGCGGGCCGACACCGCCGCCGCGCTGGAAGCCATCCTGGCCGAGATCCACCCGCACGGGGCGGTGAGCGCCGAGCCGAAGGACTGCACGGCGGTGCCGGCGGACGTGGCCGGCGCGTTCCCGGACGGGTTCTACTGCACCACCAACTTCCGCACCCAGGTCCGCGTCGGCGGAAAGTGGATCGACGTGCAGGACCAGGAGATGGACTGCGGCATCGTGGTGGGCGGCGAGTCCGCCCGCTGCCTGCCGATGACCAGCGTGAAAGTCGGCGACAAGATCGTGGTCGGCCGCGGCGGCACGCGGGTGTTCCCGCCCGAAGCCGAGGTGCGGAAGGGGAGCATGTTCGAGTTCATGAGCAGCCCGGTGAGCAGCGAGCGGCCGAAGGCGGTGAGCGTGCGGGAGGTGGCGGCGGCGATGAAGCGGGCGAAGGCGGCGGGCGAGAAGATCATGGCCGTACTCGGGCCGGCGGTGGTGCACACCGGCGGGGCGGAGCTGGTGGTGAAGCTGATCCGCGGCGGCTACCTGAACGTGCTGTTCGCCGGCAACGCGCTCGCCACGCACGACATGGAGCAGGCGTTCTACGGCACCAGCCTGGGGGTGTCGTTCGACCACGGCCTGCCGACCGACGAGGGACACGAGCACCACCTGCGGACGATCAACACCATCCGGCGGCTGGGCGGCGTCCGCGGGGCGATCGACGCCGGCAAGCTGAAGTCCGGCATCATGTACGAGTGCGTGACGCGGAACATCCCGGCGGTGCTGTGCGGCAGCATCCGCGACGACGGCCCGCTGCCGGAAGTAATCACCGACGTGCTGCTGGCGCAGGCGGAGATGCGGGCGCACGTCCCCGGCACCGGGTTCTGCCTGATGGTGGCGACGACGCTGCACAGCGTGGCGGTGGGCAACCTGCTGCCGGCGAGCGTGAAGGTGGCGTGCGTGGACATCAACCCGGCGACGGTGACGAAACTGATGGACCGCGGCAGCACCCAGACGGTGGGCATCGTGTCCGACGCCGAACCGTTCCTGCGGTCGCTGGTGGCGGAGTTGGAAAAGAGTTAGCCACAGAGGGCACGGAGAACACAGAGGGAAATCGGGCCAGATTTCATCTGCGCAGACATGTCTTCTCTGTGCCCTCCGTGTTCTCTGTGGCTATTCTTGTTTCATGTCTCTCGCCTTCCGCAACGGCCGCTTCCTGCCGTACTCCGAACTGGCCGTCGCCCCGCACGACGCCGGGTTCGTGTTCGGCGCCACCGTCACCGACTTCTGCCGCACCTACCGGCACCGCCTGTTCCGCTGGCCGGACCACCTCGCCCGCCTGCGGCGGGACGCCGCCGCGTGCTTCATCCCCCTGCCCTACTCGGACGAGGAGTTGACCGCCGCGGCCGAGCGTCTGGTGACGGAGAACGCGAAGGCACTCCCGCCCGACGACGACCTGGCGGTCATCACGTTCGCCACCCCCGGCCCGCTCGGGTACATGGCGGGCGAAGCGGACACCGGCCCGCCGACGGTGGCCATGCACACGTTCCCCATCCCGAAGGAGCGGTACCGGCGGTTCTTCACCGAGGGGGTGGTGTTGGCGTGGGCCGGGCTCGCCCCGCAGTATGGCACCGTCACCGCCGTTCCCAAACACCGCAGCCGCATGCACTGGTGGCATGCCAACCATTGGATCAACCGCGAACCGGAACCGAGCTTGCACCCCGGCGCGGTGTCGGCCCTGTGGGGACGTGGCTACGCGCTGGACACGGCCATTGGCGCGGTGCTGGCGGTGAGGGACGGCACCGTACTGCGGTCGCCCGCCGACCTCGTCCTCGATTCGGTTAGCGTCGGCGTGGTGCGGGAGTTGTGTCAGGCGGTGGGCATTCCGTTCGTCGAGAGCAAGGATGAGTTCGGGCGGACGATCGATGCGGACGCCGAACTGCTGTTGGCAGGCAGCGCGTTCGGCATCGCGGGGGTGCGGCGGTTCGTGTGGCAGCGGAAGACGGTCGAATACCCCTGGCCCGGACCGGTGTGCACCCAGCTGGCCGCGGCGTGGTCGGACCTGGTCGGCGTGGACATCGTGAAGCAGTTCACGGGGTAGCTGTCCGGCGAACGGCGCGACGTGAGTCCGCCGGTGTGGGGCGAGATTCCATCTTGCCTCGGATGGCAAGTTGGAAACTTGCCCCACAGAACCGGCGGACTCACGTCGCGCCGTTCGCCGGTCGGCGTTGACCCCGCTTTCTCCGCTGGCTATTCCCCCGCCACTATGAACGCCAAATCCGTTCTCGCGGCCGTCGTGTTGTCCGGCGGCGTGGCCCTCGGGCAGTCGAAGCCGGTCGAGGGCAAGTTCAACCCGGAGTCGGCGAAGATGTTCGCCGCCAAGGTGCAGCCGGTGCTGACGAACCGCTGTGCCGACTGCCACGCCCGCAAGGACCACGGCAGCGGGTTCGTGCTGCGGGCGATCGAGCCGGGCATCAACGACCCGCAGGGGGCGGACGCCAACCTGCGGGCCGCCGCCCGCTGGCTCACCCCGACCGACCCGCACGCCAGCCCGTTCCTGACCAAAGCGACCACCGCCCACGGCAAGGCGAAAGGCCCGCCGCTGGCCGCCGACCACCCGGCGTACAAGCACCTGGAACTGTGGGCGTTCTGGGCGTGCGGACCGGACGGGTCCGCCGCCCCGGCGGTCATCCCGCCGCCGAAGGAGCCGACCGCGGAGCCGAAAGTGGAGTCGGGGAAGCCGACCGGGTTCGCGGCGAAGGCGGACGCCCCGCCAGCGGCTGTTGTTCCGGTCACGCCGCCGGTGGCCGACCCGTTCGACCCGGCCGGGTTCAACCGGACGGTGCCCAGAAAGTAGTAGGCACACTCCGTGTGCCGTTCTTCGCGGTGAAGAACGGCACACGGAGTGTGCCTACTACTTTCTGACCGGGTTACGGTTCGATGCGGGTGAAGTATGGCACCAGCCCCCGCTGGCGGAGCTGTTCCAGGGTGATCCCCTGCTGCGGGCCGGGGTTGCCCATCACCACGTTCGTCACCTTGGTGCCGGCCGCGTGGTAGCGGTTCACCACCCCGGCCGTCCACGGCGCGCCCATGCCGAACCCGGGGTCGAGGGTGATGACGTAGTGGCCGGGGATGTCGTACGGGTTGGGCGACGCCCCCGGCGGGATGGCGCCGGTGGTGTCCGGCCCGCGGAGTTGGGTGACCCCGGCCACTCGCACCCACTCGCCGCCGCCGGACACGATGCTGCTGGCGCCGGACACGATGGTGGTGTTCACGTCCGCGTTGCCCAACCGCAGCAGGACGCCGGGGGTGAGCGGGATCGGGGCGCCGTTGTCGTACAGGGTGCAGTTCGGCACCCCGAGGGCGGGGTTCGTCGGCCCGGCCTCGATGACGATCTGGTTGGTGCCGACGGTGGTGTCGCGGAGCAGCTTCATCTGCACCGGCAGCCGGGTGCTGGCCACGTTCGCGGAGATCGCCCCGGTGGTGCCGTCGTGGTTCACCGCCAGCTGCGAGCGGTCGATGACGGCCGAGAACTGCGCCCGCAGGTCGCCGGACACCCGGTCGAACAGCTCCTTGCCCAGCACCGGCTGGTTGGTGACGGAGTGCGGGCCGGGGTTCACCACTTCGAAGAAGCTGACCGTCATCACCAGCAGGAACGAGTCGCTGGTCGGGGTCAGGCTGTTCAGCATCTTCCGCAGCGGCTCGGCCTGGGCGTGCGGGTGGGCGGCGGCGGCGTTGAACAGCACCGGCTGGCCCTGCACGGTCGGCACGGACGGCTGGCGGTTCGTCCGCAGCATGCTGTCCTGCACGTCCGGGCTGCCGAAGAACGAGCGGAACGGGCGGTCGCCGGTGGGCAGCCCGGACTCGGCGATGGTCGCCCGCGGCACCCCGTTCGGGGTGCGGGCCATGTCCGCGTCCGGGATGGTGCCGTTCAGCGCCGTCCACACCGGCTGCGGCCCGCCCAGCGGGTAGTTGCTGACCAGTGTCGGGTTGGTGAAGAAGTTGTTGCCCGGCTGCGGGTCGAGCACGGCGTTCAGCACCCGCAGGTCGGCGATGGTGTTCGGGTTCATCCGCCCCGGCTCCCGCCCGCCGACCGGGATGCCCGGCATCGGGTTGCCGCACACCAGCAGGTCGAGCGCCTTGTACCAGCCCGGATTGCGGAGGGCGGGCACCAGCGGCTCGGCGGCCGAGTTGGTGAGCGCGTTCCAGGTGGTGTGCCGCTGGTACTCGAACACCCGCGTCGGGGCGTACGGGGCGCCGGTGCCGTCCAGCCGCTCGGAGTAGAAGCGGTTGGTGAGTACCGCCGGCGAGTGGGTGCTGACGTGCAGCAGCTCCAGGCTGTTGATCAGCTGCCGGTCCAGGTGCACCAGCCACGGCAGGCCGGTGGCGTTGTCCAGGTTGCTGTTCGCGCTGAAGAACGTGTGCGGCGGGGTGACGCCGCCGGCCGCCACCTGGTCGATCACCGCGTCCAGCAGCGGCGGCGGGGCGGACGGGTTGGGGACGCCCGACCCGTAGGTGGGGAACGAGGCGTACGGGTGCTTGCGGCCGACGCTCGGGGCGGACCCGTCCGCCGGCGTGTGGCTGCCCCCGCCGGCGAGCGTGTTCACCCGGTCGCGGGTCGGCAGGTTCTCCAGGTAGTCGATGGTCACGTACGGGTTGTACCCCGGCAGGGTGGCGTTCTCCTGCGGCAGGGTGTACGGGTTGGCCAGCCGGCGGAGGATGATGACGCTCTTCTTCGCCCGCTCGGCGGTGATGGTCGCCCCGGTGGGCGGGGCGCCGGGGGTGGTGGCGTCGAACGTCAGCCCGTTGAACGGGGCGGCGGCCACGGTCGGGTCCGGCAGGCTGAGCGAGTTCACCGTGCCGGCGGCCGGGAACTGGTCCCGCGGCCCGATCAGGTAGTACCCCAGGTTCTTCGTCCCGCCGTCGGTGGCCGCCGCGTTCGCCGGCAGCACCACGTTCTTCCCGTCGCCGGCGGCCGGCAGGGTGGGGGCGGCCGGGGCCGGGGCGGTGACGTCCTGGGTGAACGCGTTGATCCGCGCTTGCAGGGTCATGCCCGGCACGGCGGTCGTGTCCGCCACCGCGTTCACCTGGTTGGCCGCCAGGAACGTGGAGTACGGGATGGACACGCTGCCGGCGGGGTCGGGAGCCACCGCCACGTCGATGCGGTACGGGTTGTAGGTAGGCCCGGCGTAGGGGGCCAGAACAGCCGGGTTGGCCGTGGTCTGGAGGGCGGTCACCCCGGACTCGTACTGCAGGCGGGCGGCCCCGCCGTCGGACAGCGGGGACGGGGCGGCGTCGGACGGCAGCGGGTTGTGCAGCTCGATCCAGTACCGCCGCTGCATCGGGCTGGTGCTCGGCATGGCCGGCGGGCGGGCGGCGTTGCCCAGGGTGCAGTCGGCCTCGTTGATCACCAGCCGCGGCAACTCGGTGCCGTACACCACCCGGGTGCCGATCTCGGCCGGGGCGTAGTTGAGCAGGTCGCCCGACGGGTCCACGATGGGCAGGGTGGTAGCCGGGTCGGCCAGCGGGGTGGCGGTGCCGTCGGTGAACTGGGCGACGAACGCCGGGTTCACCGGGTTCCACACGAACGCCGTGTTCACGTCGTCCGCGTCGGTGTAGTCCACCACGTTGGCGGCGAACTGGGCGGTCAGGCGGAGCATGTTCTGGGTGCCCGCCGGCAGCGCGGCCACCCCGGTCGGGAACACCAGGTACCCGGTGGCCGCGTTGTACACGACGTTCGTGCCGTCCACCATGCCGGTGAGGGCGAACAGCCGCACGAACACGTCGCGGGCCAGGTTCTGCCGGGCCTGCCGGGCGAGGGCGTAGAACGCCGGCTCGTTCCGCAGCGGCACGGCGGCGGTGGACGCCACGGTGGTGTCCCACACGTTCACCGGCGAGTGCGGCACCGGCTCGTACCGCGGCGGCGCGGCCGTCGGGTTGAACCACACCGCCGTCCGCCGGTAGTCGGCCAGCGGGCGGTTCACGTCGATCGGCCCCAGGTTGACGAACGTGCCCGGCCCGGTGGCCACCGGCACTTCCGCCCACTGCTGGCTGGTGCTGAACAGGGTGGTGGTGGCGTGGACGAACGGCGACTGCAGGTTGGTCGGCACCCCCCACCCGCCGGCGGCCATGGTGGCGGCCGTGTCCCGGTACAGGTTGGTGTTGGTGAACCGGAACTTCGGGTCGGTGAACCGGGTGAGCCACTTCATCGCGTCGTCGTTGCCGAACGGGTGGGTGGCGGTGGTCGGGGTGGTGGCCCCGCCCCGCTGCCACTGGAACGGGTTGAACATGGACGGGTGCAGCCGCTGGGCGGAGTTGACGTACGTGTCCTGGTCGGCGGCGAACCGGGTGCCGGGGTAAATCGGGAACGGGCCGAACCCGCCGGCCGGCGGCAGGAACATCGGGTCCGGCGGGACGGCCGGCGGCGGGGCCGGCATCGGGCGGGAGATGGTCACCCCGTCGGTGTCGATCCTGCTGTACGACGGGTTGAGCAGACCGAGCAGCGGGATGCTCGGCGGCGGGGCGATGAACCGCGGCTGGGCCGAGTGCCCGACCCGGCCGAACGGCGACCCGTACATCGGATCCGCCTGCGGGTTGGCCCCGACCAGCCACCGCGGCGGGGCGGTGGTGGTGTCCGGCCACGTCGCGGTGTACGGCTGCGGGAACCGATTCCGCAGCAGGGCGAACAGCTCCCAGTTCTGCCCCCGCCACGCGGCCGGGGCGTCCGGGCCGACGCCGGGCAGGGTCGGGAACACCGCCGTCGGGTTCACCTCGTGCGCCCCCAGCCCGTGCAGGCTGGTGTGCCGCGGGTGTTCCACCACGTACGAGTTCGGCGTGCCCACCGGCATGCCCACGTTCGCCGGGTTCACGTCCCCGGTCCGCACGTTCCCGGCCACGCTCA
The DNA here is from genome assembly GCA_022841795.1 of Fimbriiglobus sp. Lineage (GTDB taxonomy): Bacteria > Planctomycetota > Planctomycetia > Gemmatales > Gemmataceae > JALHQU01. The sequence continues at coordinate 2,706 of JALHQU010000092.1, read as the reverse complement.
GGTTGATGCGGCTGTTCAGGTCCAGGATGAGCGGGGCCACCAGCGCCTTATACTTCCGCCCCCGCCACTCCAGCACCGGCCCGCCGATGTCAATCCAGATGCTGTCGTTCCGCTGGCTGCCGTTGATGAACTTCAGGCCGGACACGTCGCCGCTGGTGGTGCCGTCGGCGTTCGGCGGCGGGAACGGGAAGTCCGACCGGCTGCCCGGCGTGCCGAACGGCACCCGCAGCTTGGTGACCGGGTCGTAGGTGTGGTCGGCCGGCCGCGGGCGGAGGGTGAGCAGCTTGCCGGCGGCGTTCGTCCAGTTCGGGTTGGCCGCGGCCAAGTTGCCGAACAGGTCGTCCCGGTGGAACGACGGGGTGATGACCTGCCCGTTCGCCGGGTTCATCAGCGCCAGGAAGAAGTTGCTGCGGTCCGGGTAGGTGTACGGCACCGCCTTGTTCACGTAGGTGCCGACCAGCGGGGTGGAGTGCGCCCCGGCCCCCTGCCGCGGCGGCACGCCGTTGTACCACCGCTCCGGATCGACCACGAAGTTGTTCGTCTGGTCCCAGGTGAAGTTCACCACCTGCCGGCGGTCGATGGCGCCCACGCCGGGCAGGGTGAACCCCGGCGGCTCGGCCGGGATGTCCTGGCCGCTGAACGGCGAGAACCGCGGGAACGCCGCCTGATACCCGTACTTGCTGCGGCTCAGGCTTTGCCCCCGCATCGGGTTCATCAGGTCGTCGCCGGTGTCACCCACGTCGTACATCTGCACCATCAGGTACTGCTGGGCGGCCAGCATCGGGTCGGGCGGGGAGTCCTTGTTCTCGGCGATCTTGTTGTTCCGCGCGGACCCGGCCTGCGAGTCGGCGTACAGCACGAAGCTCAGCCCCAGCACAGCGAACAGGGCGAGCATCGCCAGCACGACGATCAGGATGGCCCCGCGGCGGGCCGGCCGGGTGCGGGGGTGGGAGACGAACATAGCGGCGTGCCTCGTCGGGCGGTGGGTCAGTGGGTGGGCCGCCACAGAGGGCGGCCCCTACAACCGTTGTCTGGGAGGGGCCGCCCTCTGTGGCGGCCCGCAGGCTTTACAGCGGCACCACCACGGTGACCTGCCGGGACATCTGCGTGTTCACGTCGAACACCCGCACCTTCACCTTCACCCCGCTCACGCGGGCGCGGAACGGGATGCAGTTCGGGTTGCCGGGGGTGTTCCAGCCGGGCAGCGGCGCCCACGTGTCGAACACCCGCGTGCCGGCGAACGGGGCCACCCCGTTCCACGGGCCGGGGGTGCCGACCGCCTCGTCCTGGATGTTCTCCGGGCGGAACGGGTCGGCCTGGAGGGCGTTCCGCAGCGGGATGTCGTCGAACGGCTCGTCCCCGTTCTGGTAGGCCAGCGGCGGCAGCGCCACCGGGCCGGGGGTGGGGAACGGGATGTAGGTGGTGCCGCCGGGGATCGGGATCACGCCCACGCCGGCGAACCGCCGCGCCGCGGCGTTCGGGGCGTAGGTGAGCGGGGCGCCGGGGCCGGGGCTGGCCGGCTTCGACCACTGGCCGGCGCCGGGGGTGGGGCCGACCGTCCACGCCGCCTTCACCTCGAACGACAGCACGTTGGTGAGCACGATGTCGTCCCCGTACCGGGCGGACCCGGCGACGATCGGCTGCGGGGTGGTCCGCGGGTCGCCGTACCAGCGGTTGGCCGGCACCCGGATGCTGTCCGGGGTGTTGGTGACGAACGTGCCCGGGGTGGCGGTGGACGGCCGCAGGCTGATCACGTCCTGGACGAGCGTGGCGAGGGCCGGCGGGATGGCGTCGATCGGCGTCTTGGTGAGCAGCCGGGTGCGGCGGTACAGGGTGTAGCTCTGCACCCCGCCGACCACCTGCGGGTTACCCAGGAACCAGTACACCTCCGCCCAGTTGGACACGAACGTGGTGCCGGCCGGGGTGGCGGTGTCGGTGGCGTTCTGGGCCAGGAACTGGGCCAGGATGGGCGGGGCGGCGGCGAGCGCACTCACGTCGGCGGTGAACAGTTGGTCTTGCGTCTTGCCGGTGCGGCGGACGGCCATGCCGAGCACATGCCCGGAGGCGTTCGGGTTGGTGGCGGTGACCGAGTCGGCGCGGGTGGAGTACACCCCGTCCTGGTCGGTGCCCTCGAACACCGCCCCGTTCCCCTGGCGGATCATGAAGAACCCCTCGCCGGGAGGGGCGGCCTGGTTGCCACCGGGGGTGAGCAACTCGAACCGCAGGTCGCTCAGCTGGGTGGTGCCCGAGTCCCCGCCCTGGAAGTGCGGGGCGAGCAGGTCGGACCGAATCTGCACGTCGAAGGTGCGGAGGCGGCTGGCGAGATCACCCGTCGCCTTCAGGTGCCGCAGGTTGTCGGTGGCCGCGCTGAACGCCCAGGCGAGCACGGTCATGATGAGGACGGCCAACGCCGCCGCCATCATCAGCTCGACCAGGGTGAACCCGCCGCGGCGGGTGGGGTGGTATCGCATGGGTCGAATCCGGCAGTGTGGGAGGCACACTCCGTGTGCCGTATTCTTGGCGAACCGCGGGCGTCAGCCCGTGGGTGGTTGAAGAACCCGGGCGGCTGACGCCGCCGGTTCACCATCTCACGGCACCTGGGCGGTGAACGCCGTCGGCTCCAGCTTCGGCCGGTCGAACACCTCGATCAGGTTGCTCATCACGTAGATGCGGCCGTTGTAGCTGGTCACCCCGGGGGCGCCGGTC
>JALHQU010000091.1 GCA_022841795.1 Fimbriiglobus sp. | reverse complement strand
CGCCGCCTGGTACTCGGTCAGGTGCTTCTCGCGGACCAGGAACTTGCGGAACCCGTCCACGTCGGCGTCCCGGCCGGACCCGCCGTTCAGCCACTTCGCCCGCACGGCGGTCAGGTCGGTCTCGGAGATGAGCTTGCTCCGGCCGAGGACGGCGCAGTACTCGGGCACGGACGAGACGGGGGTGGCCATGGGGCGACAGGCTCCGGAGCCGCACGGGGGGTGCTGGGAGTATAGCTCGCCAGAAGGGGAAGAGATGCCGATGTCATCGCCGCGGAGCGGCCGTCGATTGCGTACAGGTCGCCGAAGAGTTACGCTGCTGATGGCGGAACGGGTTCCGAGGAGAGCGTTCGATGCAGACACGGGTGCGACGGTGGCTGCCGCTCGCCCTGTTAGGGGTGGGAGCGGTGTGCGCCCTCGCCTGGATTCTCATGCCACCAGTCCGGAGAGGCCCGAGCCTGACACAACTCGAATCTGTCACGCCGGGGATGACTCACGAGCAGGTCGTCGCGCTGATCGGGTACCCGCCCGGCGACCACCGCACGGACCCGCAGCGGTTCAGCGTCTCGCACCACAGCATCAAGCGGAGCGCCCAACACCGCCAAGAGGTGTGGCTCACCGACGACGGCATTTTGGAGGTGTACTACGACGTCGATGACCGGGTGGTCTTGTCTGACGTGCGGAACACCAAAGACACTCGGCCGCCGTGGTTCACGCAGCAGATCAGACGCTTCATGCCGTGAACCACTGGGGTTGGAGTTCACGCTTCAGCGTGAGTGAACGCTCCGTCACGCTAAAGCGTGAACTCCAACACCCGCGCCTCACTTCCCCCCGCTGGCCGCCGCGAGTCGCTCCTTCTTGTCGTGTTCCCGCATCGGCACGACGAGGTGATCCAGCACCCCGCCCAGAATCTCCTGCAGCTTGTACACCGTCAACCCGATGCGGTGGTCGGTCACCCGCCCGTCGGCGAAGTTGTACGTGCGGATCCGCTCCCCGCGGTCGCCCCCGCCGATGAGCGTCCGCCGCATGTCCGACCGCGCCTGGTGCAGCTTCCGCTGCTGGTTCTCGTACACCCGGCTCCGCAGCACCCGCATCGCCTGCTCCTTGTTCTTCGTCTGGCTGCGGCCGTCCTGGCACTTCACCTCCACCTGGTCGGCGGTGCCCTTGCGGTACCAGATGCGGACGGCCGATTCCGTCTTGTTCACGTGCTGCCCGCCCGCCCCGCCGGCCCGCATCACCTCGATCTCCAGGTCGGCCGGGCTGATCTCCACGTTCACCTCGTCCGGCTCGGGCATGACGCCCACCGTCGCCAGGCTGGTGTGAATCCGTCCCTGGGTCTCGGTCTTCGGCACCCGTTGCACCCGGTGCCCGCCGCTCTCGAACCGCAGCGCCTGGAACACCCCGTCGCCCTTCACGCTGGCCACCACCTCCTTGAACCCGCCGGCCTCGCCGGGGCTGTGGCTGATCTCCTCCACGCTCCACCCCTTGCTGCGGGCGTACCGGCTGTACATGTCGTACAGGTCGCCGGCGAACAGCGCCGCCTCGTCCCCGCCGGTGCCCGCCCGGATTTCCAGGATCAGGCGGTCGAACTCCTCGCTCGGGTCCACCAGCAGCTGGTCCTCGATCCGCTCCGCCAGCGCGGCCCGCTTCGGCCGCAGGTCGGCCAGCTCCTCGTCGGCCATCGCCTTCAGGTCCGCGTCCGTCTCGGTGGCGAGGAGCTGCTCGGACGCCCTGATCTGCTCGTCGAACCGCAGCCAGTCCTGGTACGGGGCGATCAGCTTGCGGAGCGAGCCGTGTTCCTTGCCGACGGCCGCCGAGCGGTGCGGGTCAGACGCCACCGCCGGGTCCTCCATCATCGCTTCGAGTTCGCGGAACCGGGTCAGCTTCTGGTCGAGGACGGGCCACATGGGGCACCTCGGGTCAGCAATCCCCGGTCTCACGACCGGGGCTACGTTATGCCGCCCCCTTCGGGGGCTTTGTGCTTGAGTCCCCGAAGGGGACGACATAGCGAAGCCCCGCGTCGTGAGACCGGGGCGTCCGGGCGTGGGCATGAAAAAACCAGGGGCCAGCGGGCTTGTCGGCCCCTGACCCCTGGCTGGTGAACCTTACCTACTTCTGTTCGGTGGCCGCCGGCTTCCGCTGGAACTTCTTCTGGAACTTCTCCACCCGCCCGGTGGTGTCCACGAAGCTCATCTTGCCGGTGAAGAACGGGTGGCTGGCGCTGGAGATCTCCAGCTTGTACAGCGGGTACTCGTTCCCGTCCTCCCACTTGATGGTCTCGTCGCACTCGGCGCACGAGCGGGTGAGGAACGTCACGTTCGCGGACACGTCCTTGAACACGACCAGCCGGTAGTTCGGGTGGATGCCCTTCTTCATGACCTGGAACCCTGAGCGCGAGACGGATTGAGATTAGGGATTGTAGTGGGCCGACGGGGAGGGGCAAGGATTTCCGATACGAGGACCTCACCCACCGGCCCCCTCTCCAAAGTGGAGAGGGGGTGTTCAACCGGGGAACACGCCGGGTGCGGCGATCGTTCGACGGTGGCCGTGGCTGTTCCCCCAAAGCGTCTCCCTTGAACACCCCCTCTCCGGCTCGGAGAGGGGGCCGGGGGGTGAGGTCTTCCCCTACTCCGGGAACCACCCCCGCGGGTCGACCCGGAAGTACCCCCGCAGCAGGTCGAACACGGCCGGCGTCTCGGCCTCCAGGTCGTGCGGGCGGCAGTAGAACGCCTCCGCCGCGTCGGCGAAGAACTCGGTCTCGTCGTCCGCCGCCTGCTCGGTGAAGAACGACTCGTCCCCGCGGGCGAGCGCCTTCCGGTGGGCATCGAACGCGGCGGTCATCACCTCCCGCCAGCGGGCCTCGGCCTGTTGGCTGCCGAGCGGCGGGGTGCCGTTCGACTCGCCGTCCAGGAAGTCGAGCTGGTGGGCGAACTCGTGCACCACCACGTTGAACCCGCCCGTCGGGTCGCGGGCCTCCTCCAGCGCGTCCCGCCAGTTGACGATCACCGGCCCGCGGTACCACGCCTGCCCGCCGATCACCGTGTCCGACAGGTGGTCGTCCTCGTACCCGTCTTCCGGGTTGGGGGTGCGGAACTCGTCCGGGTACACGATGACCGAATGAACGCGGGCGAAGTGATCGTGTTCCGGCTGGCCGACCAGTAGCAGCGCCGCCTGCGCCGCGATCGTCAGCCGGATTTCGTCCGTGACGTGCAGCCCGCCGCACCCCTCCCAGTTCTTCTCGGCGATCAGCACGCGGGTGATGTCCCGCAGCGTCGCCCGCTCGGGGTCGCTCAGCCGCGGGTAGTGACCGACGTTCCGCTTCAGCACCGCCTCCCAGTGCGGCGGGAACGGCTCGGACAGCAGCTTGCGGCGACGGCGGGCGCGGAAGAAGCCGAACATGGGGGAATTCTATCTCCGAACAGGGACTTGCATCTGCCGGCGGTTTCGATCAGCATGGTCGCGTCCCCCCGTCGGAGCCTCCCCATGCGATCCGTCCTCGCGTTCCTCATTCTCGCCGCCGCCGCAGTTGCCGCGGACAAGCCGCCGCCGAACGTGGTGTTCATCTTCTCCGACGACCACGCCTACCAGGCGGTGAGCGCCTACGGGCACCCGCTGCGGCTGAACGAGACGCCGAACATCGACCGCATCGCCAAAGGCGGGATGCGCCTCGACCGCTGCCTGGTGCCGAACAGCATCTGCGGGCCGAGCCGGGCGTGCGTACTCACCGGCAAGTACAACCACGCGAACGGGTTCTACAACAACTCGAACAGCAAGTTCGACGGCACCCAGACCACGTTCCCGAAGCTGCTCCAGAAGGCCGGCTACCAGACGGCGATGATCGGCAAGTGGCACCTGATCTCCGACCCGACCGGGTTCGACCACTGGCACATCCTGCCCGGGCAGGGCATCTACTACAACCCGCCGATGATCAAGAACGGGGTGCGGGCGAAGGAGACCGGGTACGTCACCGACGTCATCACCGACCGCAGTTTGGAGTGGCTGAAGGGCCGCGACAAGAACAAGCCGTTCCTGCTCATGTGCCAGCACAAGGCGCCGCACCGCGAGTGGGCGCCGGCCCTGCGGCACCTCGGCCACGATAAGGACCGCCAGTACCCCGAGCCGGACACCCTGTTCGACGACTACGCCGGCCGCGGGAAGGCGGAGAAGAACCAGGACATGACGCTGGCGAACACGTTCACCGAACTGGACGCCAAGCTGAAGTACCCAGCCGGCATGACCGACGCCGAGAAGGCCGAGTGGGACAAATACTACGGCCCGCGGAACGAGGCGTTCACCAAGGCGAAGTTGAGTGGCAAGGAGCTGGTGAGGTGGCGGTACAACCGCTACCTGCACGACTACCTGGGGTGCATCCGGGCGGTGGACGAGGGCGTGGGCAAGGTGCTCGACTACCTGGACAAGGAGGGGCTGAGCGACAACACCATCGTGGTGTACGCCGCCGACCAGGGGTTCTACCTGGGCGAACACGGGTGGTTCGACAAGCGGTGGATCTTCGAGGAGAGCCTGCGGACGCCGTGCCTGATCCGCTGGCCGGGGGTGACCAAGCCGGGCAGCACCAGCGGGGCCATCACCAGCGTGATCGACTTCGCCCCGACGTTCCTGGCCGCCGCCGGGGTGAAACTGCCGGACGACCTGCACGGCCGCGACATGACGCCGGTGCTGAAGGGGGAGACGCCGAAGGACTGGCGGAAGAGCTTCTACTACCACTACTACGAGTACCCCGGCCCGCACAGCGTCGCCAAGCACTACGGCGTCGTCACGAATCGGTTCAAGCTGGTGCGGTTCTACGAGAAGGAGTTCGACTACTGGGAGCTGTTCGACCGGGAGAAGGACCCGAAGGAGCTGACCAGCGTATGGGGCAAGCCGGAGTATGCGGCGGCGCAGAAGGAGTTGGAGGCGGAGTTGGCCCGGCTGCGGGCGGAGCTGAAGGTGCCCGACCCGGACCCGGCGGAGACGGAGTTGCGGAAGAGGTAAGCGGTTTCACCCTCTCCCCTTGAGGGAGAGGGTCGGCGAGACCACAGGTCGAGCCGGGGAGAGGGGTGGTTTTCAGAACCCCTCTCCCGCCTCGTGCTCCGCACGAGCCGACCTCTCCCTCAAGGGGAGAGGTGGAATACCAAACCCGCTCACCGGGCCTTTGTCCCCCGCTCGGCGCACGCCTGGGCCACCGTCCGCAGTTCCTTCAGCGTGCCGCCCTTGTAGTAGTGCGAGTTGATCCGCAGCCACACCACTGCCGGCGAATCCGGCCGGTTGTCCTCCGACGCCCAGTACAGCATGACCGTCCCGCGGCGGCCGTCCTTGTACCGGATTTCCACCTTCCCCAGGTACGGCGACGGCGGCTTGCGGTCCACCTTCTCCGCCCCCCGCAGGGCGCCCAGGAACGCGTCGAAGTCCGGGCGGGTGAGCAGCGTCGGGTCCACGTCCGGGTCGGTGTGGAAGCGGGTGTTCTCGTCCGGCTTGATCCGCTCGTCCGGCGACGGGTCCGGGCGGTTCTGCGGGCCGCGGGGCAGGTTCACCAGCCGGATTTCGATCTCGTGCAGGTCGTCCGCCTTCAGCTCGTCGATGCTGTTGAACGCTGACTGCGTCAGCCACATGTACACGAGCGCGAACAGGCACACCGGCACGGTGACGAACACCGCCGCCAGGATGAGCAGCACGGCCGCGTTGATCTTCTTCGGCGGGGCGTCGGCCGGCGACGGGGGCGGGGGCAGGTCGGACGGGTCGAGGCGGTTCATGGCAACACTCGCGGGGGACAGACGCATTCTATCCCCCGCGGGCGGTCGGAGTTGGCGAGCCGGGGCTTGGCGAGCCGGGCTGTCACTTCTTCTCCGCGGTCGCCTTCTCCTTCTCCGCCGCCGTCTCGCTCAGCGTCATCACCAGCGCCTGCTCCATTTCACCCGGCTTGAACCCGAACGGCCCGCGGCCGCTCTTGTACGCCACCTTGCCGGCCGGGTCGATGACGTATAGGCGGGCGGGCATGCCGCTGTACGCGGTGCCGGCCGGGTCGGTGATGCCGTCCACCGCCAGCGTCAGCTCCGGGCGGATCAGCTTGCGGAACTGCTCGCACACCTCCACCCGCTCGTCGTAGGTGGTCGGCTGCTTGGCCTCCACCCCCACCCGGGTGTTCTGCTGCATCTTCCATCCGTCCGTCGGGTGCGCCTCCCGCACATACACCATCACGAACGTGGCCGACTCCTTGTGCCGGCGGGCCACCGCCTCCACGTCCGGGTACAGCCCGCGGAACGGCCCGCAGGTGAAGTTGCCGAACACCAGCACCACCGGCTTCGAGCCGACCAGCTTCGACAGTTGCACCGTGTTCTGGCCGTCCGGCGTGTTCAGGGTGAAGTCCGGCGCCTGCTCGCCCACCTTCGGCCCCTCGGTCATCGACCCGATCTCGTTCCCGAACAGCCCCTTCACCAGCATCGGGATGGTGGGCGCGTCGCCGGGGCTGAACCCCATCGGCCCGCGGGGGATCATGGCCCGGCGGAAGTCGTCGGCGGTGAAGTGGTCGCGGTCCTTCGCCAGCCGCTTGAACAGGGTGTCCAGCTCCTCCCGCGTCAGCCGCCCGTCCCCGCCCTGGTCCATCCGCCGGAACAACTGGTTCAACATGCCGGACTGCATGACGTAGGAGCTTTTCGACGACCAGTCGAGATCGGCCTCGGTGATGGCGCCGTCGCCGTTGCGGTCCAGGTGGCCGAACTGCTCGGCGGTGCCGCGGAACTGCTCCTTGCCGATCCCCTTCTTGTCCTTCGGGTCCACCTTGCTCCGCTCGGCCAACCACGCCCAGTTGACCCGCGACTCGGCCGGCCCGAACCAGCCGTCGGAACCGTCCAACTGCGACCCCCGCAGGATGGCGATGAGCATCTTCGCCGCTTCGCTCCGCGGCTCCGGGTACTCCTTCTCCATCAGGTCGGCGACGCGGGCCGCCTCCTTCTTGTCCGTCAGCTTGTCCGGGGTGATGCCGTCCGGCAGCTTGAGCGGCTTCGGCGGGTCGGCGACAGGGGGCTTGGGGGGCGGTTGCCCCCCAACCTGGGCGGCGAGGGTGAGGGTGAACGCGGCCACCAGAAGGGGGGTGCGCACGGCGGGTCTCCGGGAGAGGTGTGCAGACTGATTGTGCCGGCCCCGCCGCGGCGAGTCAACGACCGCCGGGTAACGAGTTTGTGTAATGTCCGCACGCCGTCCGGCGACTGGTGTGGTGTCCGCGTTCCCCCGGCGATCCGATGACCGACTGGCCGACCATCCTCCGGGATCACGGGCCGCTGGTGTGGCGGACGGCGTTCCGCCTGTTGAACCGGCACGCCGACGCGGAGGACTGCTTCCAGCGGACGTTCCTGGCGGCGGTCGAGTTGGCCGGGCGGGAGGCGGTGCGGAACTGGCCGGCGGCGCTGGGGCGGCTGGCGACGGCCCGAGCGCTGGAAGCGCTGCGGACCCGCTACCGCGAGGGGCGTCCGGAGCCGCTGCCCGAGGTGGCGGACCGAACCCGCGACCCGCTCCAGTCGGCGGCGGGCGGGGAGCTGGCGGAGCAACTGCGGGCGGCGCTCGCCGCCATCGACCCGGCCCAGGCGGAGGTGTTCTGCCTCGTCTGCCTGGACGGGCTGAGCAACCAGGACGCGGCCGACGAACTGGGCGTGACGGCCAACCACGCCGGGGTGCTGCTGCACCGGGCGCGGCAGGCGCTGCGGGACAAGCTGACCGCGTTCGACCCGAAGGTGACGCGATGACCGACTCCAACCACCGGCCGCAACCGGACACCCTGGACGCGGCGACAGCCGCGTTGCGGGACGCCCCGATCCCGCCCGGCCCATCCGACGACCTGACCGCGGTGACGCTCGCCGCGATGAACCACCGGCTCGCCGGGGCCACCCCCCGCGGGCTTCACCACCGGCGGAGGACGATCATGCGCGTAATCGGTTTCAGTGCGACGGCCGCGGCGGTGCTGGCGGCGGTGTTCCTGCTCCCCGGCCGGTCGCCGGCGGACGACGTGAAGCGGGCGGTGCGGAAATCGGAGGCGGCGAAGACGATCCGCCTGCTGGTCGAGCAGGACGACGGCGCTGGGACCAAACTGACCACCAAAATCTACAAGGCGGACGGCGTCCGCCGCACCGACACCGAGCCGGTCGGCCTGACCGTCATCCTCGACGAGAAGGGGCAGAAGGGGGTGATGCTGTTCGCCAAACAGAAGGCGTACCGCACGCTCGACCTGGGGGCGGACGACCCGGCCGGCCGGGGGGCGAAGGGCGGGTACGACCACAACTCGGTGTGCGCCGCGTTCAAGAACCTGCCGGACAACCACCTGAAGGCGGCGGCGGACGAGTACCTGGACGGGCGGAAGACGAAGGCCTACGAGGTGACGGACGTGGGGTTCGACGAGGGCGGGGCGGACTTCAAGGGGAAGGCGGACATGAAGCTGTGGGTGGACCCGAAGACCGACCTGCCGGTGCGGTCCCGCCTCATCCTGCGGCTGGCCGACAAGACGGTCACGTCGGTGTACACCTACCTCGGGTTCGACGAGGACCTGGACCCGAAGCTGTTCGACACGAAGATCCCGGACGGGTACAAGCCGCTGCCCGACGGGGCCAAGCTGGAGCCGAAGAAGGACAAGTGAGTGGCGTGGCGAGCCGGTGTCTGTGTTGGTGTCCGGGCTTTAGCCCGTCTTGCGTCCGACGAAGAACGGCCTGAAGGCCGGACACCAGCGAAGAGGGCCTGTTCGGCAGGGGCCGCCCCGCGGCGGGCCGGCTACACTCACCCCGTTCGACTCCCCTCGAACGGGTGCCTCATGTCGCTTCGCATCTCCGTCGCCGTACTGCTCGTCGCCGCCGTTGCCACCGCCGGCGAGCCGGTCCGCGTTCACCCGAAGACCCCGCGGTACTTCGAGTGGAACGGCAAGGCGGTGGCGTTCGTCACCAGCGGCGAACACTACGGGGCGGTGCTCAACCCCGACTTTGATTACGAGAAGTACCTCGACACCTTGAAGGCGAACGGGATGCCGCTCACCCGCATCTTCAGCGGCGGCTACGTCGAGCCGGTCGGGGCGTTCGGCATCGAGCGGAACACGCTGGCGCCGAAGGGCGACAGGTTCCTGGCCCCGTGGAAGCGGAGCAGCACGCCGGGGTACGCCGGCGGGGGCAACAAGTTCGACCTCGACCAGTGGGACCCGGAGTACCTGAAGCGGCTGAAGGCGTTCCTCACCGCCGCCGGGAAGCGCGGCATCGTGGTCGAACTCACCCTGTTCTGCTCCACCTACTCGGATAAGCAGTGGGCGGTCCACCCGTTCAACCCGGCCAACACCGTCACGAAGTTGACTCACACCGACTGGAAGACGCTACACACCCCGGACAACGGCAACGCCCTGGACCACCAGCTCAAGCTGACGAAGCACCTGGTGACGGAGCTGAACGGGTTCGACAACCTCGTCTACGAAATCCAGAACGAGCCGTGGTCGGACCAGCACGACCTGGGCGAGATCCTCAACTACCACTGGTTCGACAAGAAGGAGTTCCCGAACCGGCTGGAGGTGACGAAAGCCGCGTCGGTGAAGTGGCAGGCGAAGATCGCGGAGGCGGTGCGGGCGGCGGAGAAGGAGTTGCCGAAGAAGCACCTGCTGTTTCAAAACGTGTCGAACTTCCGGCTCGCGATTGACCCGAAGCGGGATCTGGCCGCGGGCGTGTCGGCGGTGCATTTCCACTACGCGATGCCCGAAGCGGTGACGTGGAACAAGGCGCTGAACATGCCGATCTGCTGCGACGAGACCGGGTTCTGCGGCACCGACGACGAGCCGTACCGGGTGAAGGCGTGGCAGTTCATGATGGCCAGCGGGGCGTGGTGGAACCACCTCGACTACTCGTTCGCGGTGGGCAAAGAGGACGGCACCGACAGGCAGCCGAAAAGCCCCGGCGGGGGCGGGCCGGCCCTGCGGAAGCAACTGCGGGTGCTGAACGAGTTCGTGAACAGCTTCGACCTGGCAAACCTGAAACCGGACGCCGACGCGGTGGTGTCGTCGCCGGGGGCGGCGGCGCAGTGCCTGTCCGTACCGGGCAAGGAGTACGCCGTGTACCTGCGGGGCCGCGGGCCAACGGCGTTGACGCTGAAACTGCCGGCCGGCGACTTCACCGCCGAGTGGATCGACGTGATGACGGGAAAGGTGCAGGCTGCCGAGCCGGCGAACGGGCGGCTCGTCAGCCCGGAGTACAAGAGCGAGATCGCCCTGCGGGTGAAGAAGAAGTAGGTCCGGCTGTGCCGGACGCGGCGAGCGTCCGGCACAGCCGGACCTACAATCGCGGGGCGAGACCCATGTGTTCGCGGGCCAGGGCGGTCATGGCGGTGGCGACGGCGGCGCGGAGGCGGTGGTTGCCGGCATCGATGCCAAGTTCGTCCCGTAGGGCGAGGGGGTGGAAGTGAGTTCCGTCCGCACGGCCGGGGGTCATGTTCGGGTAGGCCTTCTCCGACGCCGACCGTCCACCGGTTGATCCGAGCGCCCGAGCGAACACTTCCTCCCCCCAAGTGGTCGGCAGGAGTCGGGCGAACCAGCCGACATCCCGATTCCCATCGAGTGATGGCCGGATCTCCGGCCGGTGGTACGCGAGCGGCTCGTCGGTCGCGATCGCCCGCCAGAATCGTTCGTACCCGTGGCCGTTGGTGTACTCCACCCGCCGGGCGAACCCGCGGACGAACTCGAAGCTCAGGTCGGTAGTGCGGGTGCGGTCGGCCTCTTTCCAGTAGAAGAGTACCCGGAGGAACCGCCCCTGGCGGGCCGGCTGCGGCTTCACCCGCTTCGGGGCCGCCGCGATCGTGGTCGGCAGCAGCCGCTGCCAGTTGGCGTCGATCCACTTCGTCTCGGCGGATGTGATCTTCAGCTTGGCCTTCGACAGGCAGCCCAGGCGGATGAACTCGGCCCGGGCGGCGTCGGCGTCGGACGTGCCGTTCTCCTCCAGCCAGTCGGCGAACACCAGCCGCGGCAGGTCGTCGGCCGGGTTCGCCAGGACGGCCGAGAGCAGGGCGAGGCGGTCGTTCATTGACATCCCTCGTGCGTGTCCCGATACCTTACCTCATGCCACACTACGACGCCGTCATCATCGGGGCCGGGCACAACGGCCTGGTCGCCGCCGCGTACCTCGCCAAGGCCGGGAAGAAGGTGCTCGTCCTCGAACGCCGCGAGGTGATCGGCGGGTGTTGCATCACCGAGGAGACGTGGCCGGGGTTCAAGGTGAGCACGGCGGCGTATGTGAACAGCCTGCTGCGGCCGGAGATCATCAAGGACCTGGAGCTGAAGAAGCACGGGTTCGAGATGATCCCCCGCAGCCCGAGCAGCTTCACCCCGCTGCCCGACGGCCGCTCCCTGCTGATGGGCCCGGACAAGGACCTCACCCACCGCGAGATCGCCAAGTTCAGCCCGCGGGACGCCGACAACTACCCGAAGTACGAGACCATGCTGACGCAGGTGGCGGACTTCCTCGAACCGCTGCTGACGCAGGTGCCGCCCGACCCGTGGGGCGGCCTCGGCGACCTGTGGAAGCTCGGCCAACTCGGGCGGAAGTTCCGCAAGCTCGGCCGGGCGGTGGGCACCGAGGCGATCGAAATCCTCACCGGGGCGGCCACGCCGATCCTCGACCGCTGGTTCGAGTCGGACGTGCTGAAGGCGACCATCGCCACCGATGCGGTGATCGGCGCGTTCGCCCCGCCGAGCCACCCCGGCACGGCGTATGTGCTGTTCCACCATGTGATGGGCGAGTGCAACGGCGTCCGCGGGGTGTGGGGGTATGTGCGGGGCGGGATGGGGATGATCTCGCAGAGCATCGCGGCGGCGGCGAAGAGTTACGGGGCCGAAATTCGCACCAATTCGCCGGTGGCGAAGATCGTGACGAAGAACGGCACGGCCACCGGCGTGGCCCTGGCCGACGGCACCGAGTTCACCGCCGGCATGGTGGCGAGCTGCGCCGACGCGAACGTGACGTTCCTGAAGCTGCTAGGCGAGAAGGAGCTGCCGGCCGAGTTCGTGTCGGCCGTGAAGCGGATCGACTACTCGTCCGCGACGGTGAAGATCAACGTGGCCCTGAGCGAACCGCCGCGGTTCAAGGCCCTGCCCACCGCCGGTGTCGGCCCGCAGCACCACGGCACCATGCACATCTGCCCGAGCATGGAGTACATCGAGCGGGCCTACGACGACGCCAAGTACGGCAAGCCGGCCGCGAACCCGATGCTCGAATGCACGATGGCGACGGCCCTGGACGGCACCCTCGCCCCGCCGGGCCAGCACATCCTGAGCATGTTCGTGCAGTACGCCCCGTACCACCTGAAGGGCACCACCTGGGACGCGGAGAAGGACCGCTTCGCCGACCGCTGCTTCGACATCCTGAACGAGTACGCCCCGAACTTCAAAGCCAGCGTGCTGCACCGGCAGGTGATCCCGCCGCCGGACATGGAGCGGCTGTGGGGCATCACCGGCGGGAACATCATGCAGGGGGGCATGAGCCTGAGCAGCATGTTCAGCCTGCGGCCGGCCGCGGGGTATGCCAACTACCGCACCCCGGTGCGGGGGCTGTTCTTGTGCGGGGCGGCGGCCCACCCCGGCGGCGGGGTGATGGGCGCCGCCGGCCTGAACGCGGCGAAGGCGATGCTGAAGGGGTAGCGTGTGAACCCGCTGGCGGAGTAGGGTTCGAGTCGCCGCGCAACAGGTGGCGACGGTGGAGGTTTCCCCCCTCCCTGCCGGGTCACGCGAACATCCGGTCGTGCAGTCCGGCGATGTTGTTCCCCCTCCGCGTGTGGCCTCACCCGGAATCACCCGATCAGCTCTTTGATCACCTTCGCCTCCTCCACCCCGGTCAGCTTCTGGTCGAGGCCCTGGTAGCGGTAGGTGAACTTCTCGTGGTCGATGCCGAGCAGCTTGAGCACGGTGGCGTGGAAGTCGCGGATGTGCACCGGGTCTTTCACGATGTTGTAGCTGAACTCGTCCGTCTCGCCGTAGGCGGTGCCGCCCTTCGCCCCGCCGCCGGCCATCCACATGGTGAAGCACCGCGGGTGGTGGTCCCGCCCGTAGTTCGTCTTGCTCAGCGTGCCCTGGGTGTAGATTGTGCGGCCGAATTCGCCGCCCCAGATGACCAGCGTGCTGTCGAGTAACCCCCGTTGCTTCAGGTCCTGCACCAGCGCGTAGCACGGCTGGTCCACGTCCTTGCACTGGTCCTTCATGCGGCCGGGCAGGTTGCCGTGGTGGTCCCAGTTGTTGTGGTACACCTGCACGAACCGGACGCCGCGTTCCACCAGCCGGCGGGCGGTGAGGGCGGTGTTGGCGAACGTGCCCGGCTTCTTCACGTCCGGCCCGTACATGTCGATCGTCTTCGCGTCCTCCCGGCTCAGATCGGTGAGTTCCGGCACGCTCGACTGCATCTTGAACGCCATCTCGTACTGCTGGATCCGCGTGAGCGTCTCCGGGTCGCCGACCTGCTGGTGGTTCAGCTCGTTCAACTGCTTCAGCCCGTCGAGCGTCTTCCGCCGCACGTCGCGGGACACCCCCGGCGGGTCGTTGATGAACAGGATGGGGTCGCCCTTGGCGCGGAACGACACCCCGGCGTGTTCGCCCGGCAGGTACCCGCTCTGCCACAGGCGGGCGGAGATGGCCTGCACCTGCTCCTGGTTGCTGGGCACGGCCACCATCACCACGAACGTGGGCAAATCCTGGTTCAGGCTGCCCAGCCCGTAGCTCATCCACGAGCCGAGGCACGGGCGGCCGGTCACCTGGTTGCCGGTCTGGATGTAGGTGATGGCCGGCTCGTGGTTGATCGCCTCGGTGTGCATGGAGCGGATGAAGCACAGGTCGTCGGCCATCTTCGCCTTCCACGGCATCATCTCGGAGATCCACATCCCGCCCTTGCCGTACTGCTTGAAGCTGTACTTGCTCGGGGCGATGGGGAACCGCGCCTGCCCGCTGGTCATGGTGGTCAGCCGCTGGCCCATCCGCACCGACTCGGGCAGGTCCTTGTCGAAGTACTCCTGCATCTTCGGCTTGTAGTCGAACAGGTCCATCTGGCTCGGCCCGCCGACCATGTGCAGGTAGATGACGCTCTTCACCTGGCTCGGGAAGTGGGTGGCCGGCAGGGCGGCGGCCTTGCCGACGGTGCCCTTGCCGTCGGCGGCGGGGGCGTCGCGGCCCATCAGGGTGGCGAGCGCGGCGGTGCCGAGGGACAGCCCGGCCGAGCCGAAGAAGTGCCGGCGGGTCTGGTGCAGCTGGAACGGGGTCATGGGGGAGGCTCGGCTAGAGAGTATCAGTTTGTGTTTCGGAACGAGGTTCACATCAGGCGGTTCGTCCGGGTGGGTCACCGTCTCCGACGGTGACGCCGACTGGCGGAGACGGTCGGCCGTTAAGAGCTGACCCCGTCGGGAGTGACGGCTGGCCTCCGACTCCCGGAGCGAGTCGGCCACCCGGTGGGGCGGTCGGTCCGGGTGGGTCACCGTCTCCGACGGTGACGCCGACTGGCGGAGACAGTCGGCCGCTTGGCTCTGTCGAGTACCACAGGTACTCGCCCGGCATCAGCCCCGCCCGCCGCGGGTTGTCGGCGATGTACCGGCGGAACTTCTCGAATTGGGCTTCATCCCGCACCAGATGGTCGAACCCGTCCACCTGCCAGAACCGCCCGGACCGGCCGAGGAGTCGATTCAACCGCACCCCCGTGAACCGCTTCCACCCCTCGCACTGCGCGAGCATCGCGCCGTCGTCCGGGAACGCCGCCAACAGGTGGACGTGGTTGGGCATGACCACGAAATCGGTCAGGTGGTATCGCGTACCGTCGAAGCACATCAGACTGTCCCCGACCACCTTCGACAGTTCGGGGCGTTTCAGCGGGCAGGAACCGTGAGCCTCATCGAGACAGGATTCCCACCGCCGGGAGAACGAGCGGTTGAACTCGGCGATCCGCTCATCCGGTAGTTGTCTCAATCTCCGTCGCCAGTCGTCCCGATCCGGATCGATCGCGTGAGAACGAAGCCACGCCGCACGATCCGCGAGCCACTGATCCACCCACCCTCGCGGCATCGAGTCCCACGTCCGCCATGTGAGGAAACAAACCGTGCCTGCCTGAAGCCAGTGCGGCAGATCGCGATCGATCACCGTCACCGGGGATCCGTGATCGAAGAACTGGAGTGGCAGGGGCGTCGGCATGAGTTTTCCCGCTGGGGGCACTCGGGTGGCCGACTCCCTCCGGGAGTCGGTTCCGACCGTCGGAGACGGTCGGCCACCCGATTGGCCGGTCCGGGTGGCCGACTCCCTCCGGGAGTCGGTTCCGACCGTCGGAGACGGTCGGCCACCCTGTAGACACCCTATTTGTTCAGCACCTCGTCCAGGTTCAGCAACTGGTTGCACAGCATCGTCCACGCCGCCAGTTGGCCGGCGTCCAGCTTGGCGTCCGCCTTCTTCTCGCCCACGCCGATCAGCTTCTTCGCCTCCTCCGGCTTGGCCGCGTACTCCTTCGTCAAATCGGCCAGCGTGCCCTTCACGATCTCCAGCTCCTTCGCCGACAGCGACCGGGCCAGCAGCCGCTTCGCCACGAAGTCGATCCGCTTATCCTCGTCCGGCGAAGCCGCAAGCGTCTTCTCAGCGAGTACCCGCGCCGCCTCCACGAACTGGGTGTCGTTCAGCGTGAGCAGGGCTTGCAGCGGGGTGTTCGTCCGCTCGCGGCGGACGGCGCACGTCTCCCGGTTGGGGGCGTTCATCACCTCCATGGCGGCCGGCGGGGCGGCCCGCTTCCAGAACGTGTACATGCCGCGGCGGTACAGGCTCTCCCCGCTGTCCCGCTTGTAGTCGCGGGTGTTGCTGCCGATCATCGCTACCGCCTCCCACACCCCCTCCGGCTGGTACGGCCGCACGCTCGGCCCGCCGATCTTCGGCACCAGCAGGCCGCTGGCGGCCAGGGCGTAGTCGCGGATCATCTCGGCGTCCATGCGGAACCGCGGGCCGCGGCTCAGGAAGATGTTGTTCGGGTCCTTCTCCAGCTTGTCCTTCGTGGTGGTCGCCGCCTGCCGGTAGGTGGCGCTCGTCACCAGCAGTTTGAAGAACCGCTTCACGTCCCAGTGGCCCTCGAACTCCTCGGCCATCCAGTCCAGTAGTTCCGGGTGAGACGGCAGTTCGCCGGTGATGCCGAAGTCGCCGGCGGTGCGGACGAGACCCTGGCCGAACAGCTCCTGCCAGAAGCGGTTCACCGTCACGCGGCCGGTCAGCGGGTGGTCCTTGTCGAGCAGCCATTTGGCGAACCCGAGGCGGTTGCGGGGCAGGTCTTTGCCCATCGGCGGCAGGGCCTTGGGCACGTCCGCGCTCACCTTATCGCCCCGCTTGTCGTAGTCGCCCCGCTTCAGGATGTGTGCCTCCGGCGGGGTGGGCTTCTCCACCGAAATGGGGGTGGTGGTGCCGCGGGTCTTGAACCCGACCTCCTCCTGCTTGAGCGCCGAGAGCGCCGCGGCCAACTCCTGCGACGCCGGGTCGCGGGCACCCAGCCACCACGCGAACAGGTCGTCCAGCTCCTTCGGCTGTCGCTTGTCCGCCGGCTTCGCCAGCACCGCCTGGAGCTTGCTCGCCACCGCCAGGTCGCTCACGTCCTTGTTGGTCAGCACCCGGCTGTACAACCGCAGGTCGGTGACGCCGACCGCCCGCAACGACTGGCCCGGCGTCCGCCGACCGAGGGTCAGCGGGGCGGTGGTCTTGATCGTCTTCGCCGGCACCGCCGTCTTGTGGTTGGCGTCGGTGTTGGCGTCGTTGGCGAACACGTCCACCGGCTGCGGCTCGCCGTTCACGAACAGTTTCAGCCCGCTCGCCTTGCGGCTGCCGTCGTACGTCACCGCCACGTGGTGCCATTTGTTCGGGTCGAACGACGCCTTGGTGGTGATCTTGATGCCGTCCTTCGGCCAGTCGCTCACCAGATGGGCGGCGAACTTGTCGTTGTTCAGCCACAGGTCCCACCCGCGGTAGGCGGCCTTCTCGTCCATCTTGGCGAAGACGGCCCCGTTCTGCCCGCGGTTCGGGATCTGCACCCACGCGGCGTAGCTGAACGGCTTGTCGGCGTCGAAGTCGCCGGCCTCGGGCGGGAACTCCACGCTGTTCCCCGCCTTCACCCCCAGCACCTTCTGAGCGTCGCCCAGCGGCCCGGCCCGCCAGTCCGCGCCGGCGGGGAAGGCGGTGGTCATCGGCTTGCCGTTCAGCACGTACCGCAACACGCTCCCGGCCCCCTCGTCGAACCAGCACGCCAGGGTCAGCCCGTCGGCGGTGGCCTGCACGTCGGCCGGTTTCACCTTCGCCAGCCACTTGTCGAACTCCGGCCGGGCGGCCTTCTTCCGCTCGGTCAGCTTGCCCTCGGCGTCCGTCATCCGCTGCACCCAGGCGAAGTACCCCTCCCGGTCGGCGGCGGCCGGCACGAACAGGTTGGGCGGGGTATCCTTGATGTTCCCGTCCATCGCGTTCTGGGTGGTGTTGTTGAAGAACGCCGCCAGGCTGTAGAAGTCCCGCTGGCTGACCGGGTCGAACTTGTGGTCGTGGCACACCGCGCACCCGACGGTCAGCCCCATGAATACCTGCCCGGCCGTCTCGGTGCGGTCGCGGGTGTACAGCACGAGGTACTCCTCGTTGATCGCCCCGCCCTCGTTGGTGGTGATGTTGCTGCGGTTGAACCCGGTCGCCACCTTCTGGTCGAGGGTCGGGTTGGGCAGCAGGTCGCCGGCCAACTGCTCGACGGTGAACTCGTCGAACTTCAGGTTGCGGTTGAACGCGGCGATCACCCACTCGCGGTACGCCCAGTTCTCCCGGTAGTTGTCGAAGTGGATGCCGTGGGTGTCGGCGTACCGGGCGTAGTCCAGCCAGTACCGCCCGCGGTGCTCGCCCCACTGCGGCTTGGCCATCAGCTTGTCCACGAACTTCTCGTAGTAGTCGGCGGACGTGTCCGCCACGAACGCCTCCACCTCGGCCGGGTCGGGCGGCAGGCCGGTCAGGTCCAGGCTCAGCCGGCGGGCCAGGGTGCGGCGGTCGGCTTCGGGCGCCGGCTTCAGACCGCGCTTCTCCAGTTCGGCCAGCACGAAGGCGTCGATCGGCGTCTTCACCCACTTGCCGTCCTTGACCGCCGGCACCGTCGGCTTCTTCGGCGGGATGAACGACCAGTGCGATTCGTACTCCGCCCCTTCCGTCACCCACCGCTTCAGCACGTCCTTCTGGGCGGCGGTCAGCTTCTTGTGCGACTTGGCCGGCGGCATCAGCCCGTCGTCGGCGTCCTTCAGGAAGATGCGTTCGACCAGCCCGCTGTCGTCCGGCTTGCCCGGCGCGATCGCCCCGACCTTCACCGCCACGTCCCGCTGGTCCAGCCGCAGCCCGGCCTTGCGGGCCGCGCTGTCCGGCCCGTGGCAGGCGAAGCAGTTCTCGGCCAGGATCGGCCGCACGTCCCGGTTGTACTGCAGCTTGCCGGATTTCGCCTTCTCCACCGGCGGGGAGGTCGGCTCGGCCGCCACGGGGGCCGGAGTACGATCGACGAGCCAGACGCCCACAGCCAGGGCGACCAGGGTGACGCACGGGAGAGTCGAACGGCGCATGAGCAGCGACCCTTCGAGGAGGCGAATGTCGGTCTATGTGTACTGTAGGCGAGGACGGGCCGGCGGCGGGGAGCGCCGCAGTCCGAAGGCGGTAGGCGTCCGTCACCCATTAGGATGCCGGAAACGGCGGGCGGAGTCAACCACCCCGTCTTCGCCGCGACCTGCGGGAGCGGCCGAGCCAACTCCGCTCCCGCAGGTCGCGGCGAAGAATTGACCCCCACCCCACTCGTCGGGTAAACTACCCACACACAACCACTTCCGGAGTTCGGCATGACGTTCGGGGAGGACGACGCGGCCGGCGTCGGGTTCGCCACCGCCCGCGGGCGGGACTGGCCGAGCGTGCGGCAGTTCAACGTGTTCCTGGCCAACCGGCTGGGGGCGCTGCTGGAGCTGGTCCGCAAGTTCGAGATGACCGACGTGCGGGTGGTGTCGCTGACGGTCATCGAGACGGCCGACTGCGCCATCATCCGGCTGGTGCCGAGCGACTACGAGCGGGCGTTCGAGATCCTCACCGCCGCCAAACTGCCGTTCACCGAGTCCGACCTGATCGTGGTGAAGGTGCCGGACAACGACCAGCCGCTGCTCAGCATCACCAAAGCCTTGCTCGGGGGTGAGATCAACATCCACTACCTGTACCCGCTGCTCGTCGGCGTCGGGCCGCTCGGCAGCACCGCCGTGGCCATTCACGTGGACGACTTCGAGAGCGCCGCCGCCACCCTTCAGAACCAGGGGTTCACCCTGTTCACCGAGACGGATCTGAGCGAGTGACGGGTGAACCGGCGGCGTCAGCCGCCTGGGTGAATCCCACCCGACGGGCTGACGCCCGCGGTTCGCCGAACCCTCCGCTCCAACTCTCGCGCTGTTGCCAGATGCTCAAATCGGGCAAACTCGGCGCGAATTGCGTCACACGGAAGGGGGTCGTCGGCCTTATACAGGTGTGGCCTCTCTCCACTCGCGAGGCGCCCTCCGATGATCGACGCCGACGACACCCTGCCCGACGTGTCCGTGTCTCAGCTGCTCGTCACCTCCGAGACGTTCCAACAACTGCCCCACCCCGCCCTGGCGTTCGACCGCGCCGGCCGGCTCGCCCTGTGGAACCCGGCGGTCATCGCCTTCCACGGCCTGAACCCGGACACGGTGGACGGGCTGGACGTGTGCCAGTTGTTCCCGCCGGAGGCGGCCGACACCCTGGCGGCGGCGGTGGCCCACGCCCGCGAACACGGCTGGCAGGGGGTGCTGCCGGTGCTGGCCGCCGGGAACGAGGTGCGACAGGCGGAGGTGCGGATGGCGGTGATCGGCGAGCAGGTGGTGGTGCGGTACCGGGACGTGACCGACCGCGAACAGGTGCGGTGGAAGCGGCGGGCGGCCCGGCGGTGGGTGATCCTGCGGGGGCTGGCGGCGGTGGTGGTGGACGAGCTGCGGTCCCCGCGGCCGGCGTGGGCGGTGCAGGTGCGGCGGCTGCTGGCCGGGGCCGGGGCGGCGTTCGACTCGGTCATCGACCAGGGGGCCGGGCGGACGGTGCTGGTGTCCGGGTTCCACCCGCCCGAGCAGAAGATGATCGCCGCGTTCCTCGACCGCTGCCAGTACCGCACGCTGGTGGTCGAACACCCGGACGAAACGCCCGAGCGGTTGGACGACCACCGTGGGACGGTGCGGGCGGTGGTGCTCGGCCCGCTCGCCCGCCCGTTCGTGCTGACGGACCTGCACGCCGTCCACCCGCACCTGCCGGCGGTGCTGATCGGGTGGGAGCGGGGGGCCGGCCGGCTGCCGTACCCGGTGGCCGCCGCCCGGCTGGTCCGCGGGGTCGCCGAGGCGGTCGGCGCCGGGGAGATGGAACTGGCCGGGTGTGACGAATGTGACGAACCTGCGGATTTCTCCGATTCTTAACACACCTCCAAGAGCGGGCCGCTTACCCTGACGGTGCAGGACCACGGGCCGCCCGTCAGGTACACCTGTGTCCGCTCCCGCCCGCAAGTCCCCGTTCGGGGCGCTGCTCATCCCGCTGGTGCTGGTGGCCGCCGCCGGGGCGGTGTTCGCCTACTTCTACTTCACCACCGAGAAGCCCAAGCCGGTCGATCCGTCCAAAATCCTGGACGGGTACCTGATCGAGGGCGGGCAGTACACCCGCCTGGCCGACGGGTACGCCGACGCGAACGGCGACCTGGTGGCCGACACCCCGGCGGGGGCAACCGAGCCGGCCGAACTGTATTTCACCGAAATCCCCGGCCTCAACCCGGACGCCGACGAGAAGACGTGGGAGGCGTTTCTGGCGTACCTTAGTCGGGCGACGGGCAGGCCGTGCAAGTACCTGAAAAAGGTGGACGTGCCCGCCCCGCCGGAGAAGAAGCCGGCGGCCGAACCCGGGGACGACCTGCCGCCCGAGCCGACCGCGGACGAGCTGTCGCGGGTGCGGTCGTTCGGCGCCCAACTGGCCGCGCTGAAGGCGGGCAAGCTGCACGTCACCGCGTTCACCACCGGGCAGGTGCGGCAGGCGGTGACCACCGCCGGGTTCGTGCCGCTGGTCGCGCCGGCGGACAAGGACGGGCGGTTCTACTACCAGATCGAGGTGCTGGTGGCGGCGGACAGTTCGACGAAGACGGTGGCCGACCTGAAGAACGGCACCCTGGCCGTGCCCGCCCTGTCGAGCAACTCCGGGGCGAAGGCCCCGCTGGTGCTGTTCCACGACGAGTTCAAGCTGAACCCGCGGACCGACCTGCACATCCAACTGGCCGGCACCCCGCGGGCGGCGCTCCAGATGGTGATCGACCACCGAGCGACGGCGACGTGCATCGCTGGCGACCTGCTGGCCCGCGAACTGGCTCGCGAGCCGAGCGAGGACGAGTTGGCGAAGGGGACGGCGAAGTTGAAGGCGGACCAGTTCAAACGAATCTACCAGTCCGGCGATTACCCGAAGCTGTGCTTCGGGGTGTCCCACGCCCTACCACCGGAGTTGACCGCCAAGATCAAGGCGGGGTTCGAGTCGTTCCGGTTCGACGGCACGGCGGTGGGCGAAAAGTACAAGGCGGACGGGGCGGTGGGGTTCCGCCCGGTCGATTACAAGAAAGACTGGGAAGTGGTGCGGAAGGTGGACGACCGGCTGGTGGAAATCCTAAAATCGAGGTGAGACGAAAGCCGAGTCCGGTGTAATCCGTCGTGGGGGCCGCAAGGCCTCCGTTCTCATTTTTTCCTCTCTTGTTCTCCGTGGAGTTATCTCACATGCTCACCCGTCGCCGTTCGGGGTTCACCCTGATCGAGCTGTTGGTGGTGATCGCGATCATTGCGATCCTCATCGGCCTGCTGCTGCCGGCCGTGCAGAAAGTCCGCGAGGCCGCCGCCCGCATCAAGTGCGGCAACAACCTGAAGCAGTTGGGGCTGGCCGTCCACAACTACGAGAGCGCGTTCCAGGGGCTGCCGCCGGGCATCGTGCAGACCAGCTCGACCGCGTACATCTCCGACCTGCAAGACTACGCCACCCAGACCAGCCCGACCACCTGGAGCTACGCCAACCAGAGCTTCTTCTCGGTCATGCTGCCGTACATCGAGCAGGACAACGTGCTGAAGGCGGCGGTCGGCGGGTACGACCTGAAGCGGAACTGGGACCACGCGGTGAACCAGCCGGCCACCGCCACCCGCATCCCCACGTTCGAGTGCCCGTCGGTTCCGGGCGAACACAAGGTGAACCCGAACCCGGTCACCCCCAGCTTCATCCCGGCCGTGTCCGACTACTGGCCGATCACCCGCGGGAACAGCAACGAGACGGTGTGGACCGGGCTGGGGCTGGCGTTCCCGGGGGCCGAGGGGGTGAACGGGGTGCTGAGCGCCAACCGCCGTACCAAGCTGCTGGAGGTGACGGACGGGCTGACCAACACCCTCATGCTGGGCGAGTCCGGCGCGCGGCACGAGGGGTGGGCGGGCGGCAAGAAGTACTCCGACTCGGCCGTGTCCGGGTGGGGCCTCCGCGGGGCGTGGGGGCAGGGGAGCAACAACATCGTGTGCGCCGGCACCCGCGGGCCGGTGACGCCAGGCGTCGCCCCGGCCGGCAAGGTGTCGAACGCCGGTCACCTGCCGGGCGCGCAGACGATCAACGCGTGGAACCAGGGCGAGCTGTACGCCTTCCACTCCGGGGTGTGCAACGTGTGCCTGGGCGACGGGTCGGTGCGGACGCTGCGGTCGTCGGTCAGCATGTCGGTGCTGCAGCGGCTGGCCGCCCGCGCCGACGGCATCCCGGTGAACGCGGACGAGTGAGCCGGGAGCGAAACTTGGCGAGCCGGGAGCGTGAGCGACCGGAGGATTTGAAACCTCCGGTCGCTCACGCTCCCGGCTCGCCACAAACCGACCCGCCCGTCACTTCCCGCTCTTCAACAGCTTCTCCATCTCGTCGAACGCCGACTTCGCGTCCCGCGCGTGGAACTTGCTCCGCACCTTGCCGTCGCGGCCGACGAGCACCGTGCTCGGGTACCCGCGGATGCCGTACGCGTCCGCCAGCTTGCCGCGGGCGTCATTCTCCAACTGCTTGCCCGACACCAGCGCCACCGGGAACGGCAGGTCGCGGTCCTTCCACAACTCCTTCCGGAACCCCTTGATCTTCTCGTCCAGCACCTTCGCCGTGCTCACCTCGCCGTCCACGTCCACGTGGATGCCGACGATCACCAGCCCGTCGTCCTTGAACCTGTCGTGCAGGTCGAACATGACCGGCATGGCCTGCACGCACGGCCCGCACCAGTACCCCCAGAACTCGAGCAGCACCACCTTCCCCTTCAGGTCGGCCAGCTTCACCGCCTCGCCCTTCCACCCGGCCACCCCGGTCAGCTCCGGGGCCGGCTTCCCGATCAGCTTGTGCAGCCCGGTGGCCGGCAGGTCGATCGGCGGAGCGGCGTACTCGCTCTGGTCCTTCGGCACGGTCAGCTTCGCCGTCTTCCGCCCCATCGCCTCGGACCCGTACACGTCCAGCGCGTACTCGCCCGGCGGCAGCAGGTACTCCAGCTTCCCCTCCCGGCTGCCGCTGAACGCCAGCCGTTGGCCGTCGGCCGTCTGGGCGTAGCTGTTGAAGTGGTCGTCCACCTTCCCGCCGCCCTTGGTGATCTCGGTGCAGGTGCCGGCCACCGTCACGCGGCACTCGGGCTGGAGCGTCACCGTCACCTCGCCGGCCTGCACCCGCCACGGCGACAGGCTGGCGACGCCCATCAGCTTCTTCGCCGGGTCGCGGGCGATGACGGTGGCGAACCGCAGGCCTTCGAACTTCACCGTCACCGTGCCGTCCGCCCCGGCGGTCTTGGCGTCGTGCATCGTCCAGCCGGTGTCCGGGTCGCGGACGACCCCCGGCGGCGGGGTGTGCGTCGCCCGGATGTGGTCCTTCAACTGCTTGCTGTCCGGCAGCCTCGCCAACTGCTTCTCCAGTTCCTCAGCCGACACCCCGGTCAGTTCGATCACCAGCGGTTGGCCGTCCTTGTCGGTCAGCTCGAACCGCTTGTTGTGGTGCATGTACCCGCCCACCACCACCCCGCCGGCCGGGGTGCCGTCCGGCCCGACCGCCTTCACCGTCACCTCCTTCGGGAACGCCTTGAACTCCTTCGGCGCCCGCTTCAGGGTGAGCAGGATGTCTCGCGGTTTGGCGGTGGCGAAGTCGGTCGGCCGTTTGCCGTCCAGCTCGAACGCCAGGGCCAGGGTGAGGGTGTCGCCGTCCAGCTTGTACAGGGCGGGCACGGTCGTCTTCGGCAGCTTGGCCGGCATGCCCACCGGGGTCAGGTCGAACTCGTCCACGGCGAAGTCGATGGCCTTGTTCGCCTCGTCGAGGGTGAACGTGCCGGTGAACGGCTTCTTCGACTCATACACCCGCGTGATGCTGAACTTGCCGTCGGCGATGGTGACCACCGACGTCCACACCTCGCCCAGCCGCGACCCGCGGGCCATGCGGTAGTTGTCGAACAGCCACGTCCCGTTCAGCCGCTCGGCGTCGGTCTTCGGCTCGGCCTTGGCCGCCGGCTTCGGTGCGTCCGGTTTCGGCGGATCGGCGGCGAACACGGCCGCAGAGCCGATGAGCAGGACGGCCAGCACCCCGGCCGTGAACAGCAACCCGCGTTTCACCCGCATCATGGTCAGCACTCCGTGGGCGATGGCGGCGGGCGGGCCGGCGGAGTGGTCTCCGGCGGCGAACGCGACCGCGGCCGTGGTGATGAGACGAACCGGATGATGCGCCGCGGCCGCCGCCCCCAGCCCGCCGAGGTACGCGGCGAACGCCCCAGCCGGCACCGCCACCCCCCGCCGGGCCAGCCGCTTCCGCAGTAGTTCCTTGCCACGGGTGAGCCAGCCGCACAGCGTGCCGGTCGGGCACCGCAGCCGCTCGCTCGCCTGGGCGTAGCTCAGCCCGTGCAGGTAGCACAGCACCAGCGGGCGGCGGTACCTCTCCGGCAGGCGGTCGAGTTCGTCGTCCAGGTGCAGGTCGAGCGAATCGGGCGGCGGACTGGCCGGTACGTCGGGCAGGGCGGCGAACGCCCGTCGCGCCCGCCGCGCCCGCACGGCGCAGCGGTGGGCCACCCGCGCCAGCCACGGGGCGAGGGCGTCGC
>JALHQU010000090.1 GCA_022841795.1 Fimbriiglobus sp. | reverse complement strand
CGGCGTCGTAGGCGAAGAAGCTGCGGATCTCCGCGCCGGTGGCCCCGTCGAACACCTTGACGTGCGGGCCGCCGCCCGCCCCGGCCGCCACCGCGATGTCGTCGATGCCGTCGCCGGTCACGTCCCCGGTGGCCACCGTCGCCCCGCCGGTGAACCCGCCGAACGGGGTGAGGGTGAACCGCGGGCTGCCGTCGGCGTTGAACACGTTCACCCGCACCGGCGCGCCCGGTCCGGTGGCGACGGCGAACAGGTCGGTCTTCGCCACCGGCGGGGGCGGCGGGGGCGGCAGCGGGATGACGTCCGTGGTGTCGGTGGCGGTGTCGTCGGCCGCGGTGTCGTCGGTCAGCCCGGCCGGAGCCGCCGCGGACGCGGTGTTCGTCAGCGTGCCGACGAACGCCGGGTCGATGGTCGCCGTCAGCGTGTACGTCACGCTCCCGCCGGCCGCCAGGTTCACCAGTTCGTTGATGTTCCCGCTGCCGGCCGCGGTGCCGGTCGAGCCGGGGGTGAAGGCGGCCGTCCACGTCACGCCGGTGAGCGCCGCCGGCAGCACGTCCGTCACACGGATGCCGTTCACGCCCAGCGTGGAGGTGTTCGTCACCGTCACCGTGTAGGTGACGGTCGCGCCGGGGGTGGCGGTCGTCCGCCCGTCGGTGTTGGTGACGGTGACGAAGTTGGCCGGGGCGGCGGGGGTCTCGGTCTGGGTGAAGTTGACCGGCCCGCGGTCGCCGAAGGCGAAGTTGCCGATCCGCCCGCCGGCCGGGTCGGCGGCGAGGGTGATGAACGGGTTCGTGGTGGCAGTGCTGTTGACGGTGAGGGTGTCGGTGCCGACGCCCCCGCCGACGGTGGTCGTCCCGGTGAACGGGGTGACGGTGAAGGTGTCGTTCCCGGCCAGCCCGTTCAGCCCGACGGCGGTCAGGTCGGCCACCCCGGCGAGGGCGTTCAGGGTGAACGAGTCGTTCCCGCCGACCCCGTTCACGGTGAGCGTCTCGGTGGTGCCGATGTCGAGCGTGAACGGCCCCGGCGACACGCGGGCGAAGGCCACCCGGCCTCCGACCCCTGCGCCGACGGTGAACACGTCGTCCGCGGTCAGGTTGCCGTTCACCGCCACGATGTCGGCGCCGGCTTCGCCGTTCATGATGTCCGAGCCGTCGCCGTTGCTCCAGATCATCGTGTCGTTGTCCGCCCCGCCGAGGAAGGTGTCCGCCCCCGGCCCGCCCAGGATGGTGTCGTTCCCGCCCAGGCCGTTCAGCGTGTTCGCGGCGAAGCTACCGACGAGGCTGTCGGCGGCCGATCCGCCGGTCGCGTTTTCGACGTTGAAGACGAAAGGGATACCGGTGGCGGTCCCGCTACTCAGGTTCTGGTTGCCGGTCGAGAACACCTGCCCGCGGATTAGCCCGCCGGGGGCCGCGGCCGTGTGGATGTTCAGGTACATCTGGCCCCCGAGCAGGGCCGCCTCGTTCGCCACCCCGCCGGTGAACGCGGACAGGGCCACGCCGCTCAGGGTGAAGGTGAACCCGTCGGCGGTCGGGACGAGCGAGGCGAGGCCGAGGAGGTCGCGGACGACCGGCCCGTTCACCCCCACCCCGCCGCGGTGGAAGTGGAAGCCGGTCACGTCCGCCGGGGCAATGCCCGTCACCGTCACCACCAGGTCGAACGTCTGGGTGGTCGTGTTGTAGTTGCTGAGCGTGGCCGTGCCGGTGGCGGGGGTGCCGGTGCCGGGATTCTCCTGCCCGCCGTCGAGCGTGGCGGTCAGGCCGGCCACCCCGAGGCCCAGGTTCACGGCCACCGGGGTGGTGAATGCCGCGTAGCTGATGGTGTCCACGCCCCCGCCGCCGTTCACCCCCCCGCCGTTCAGGCTGACCCCGTTGGCCATCTGGATGGTGTCGTCCCCGTCGCCGGTGGCGATGTTCGTGGCCACCCCCGCCGGGGTGCCGGCGACGGAGACGACGTTCGCCCCGGATCCGGTCAACAGTGTGAGGAGGGTGAGGTTCGAGTACGTCACCCCGCCGAACCCGGACGGGGTGGTGCGGGCGGCGGCGGTGCCGGTGAGCGTGAAGTCGGCCGCGCCGCTCGCGCCGCTGTCATCGACGAAGAGGAGAGTGCCGTCGGCTTCGCCGTTCACCACGACCGGGCCGGCCACCGGGGAGAGCAGGCCGGGGGTGCCGGTGCCGCCAATGCTGCCGAGGCGGACGTTGTCGGGCCCTGCCCCGGTGTTGATCGTGAGCGTCTGACCGCCGGCCGTGCCGGACACGTCCACCGTGTCCGCGCCGTTGCCGGTGTTCACCGTCGTCGGCCCGCGGGTGCCGGCGATGTTCACCGTGTCGAGCCCGCTGCTGGTGTTCAGGGTGACGAGGCCGGGCACGCTGCCGTTCATGCTCACGCTGATGCCGGCGGCCGTGAACCCGCTGACCGTCCCGGCGACCGTGCCCGTGTAGGTGGTGCCGGTGGTGGAGAGGCCGTCGTCGATGATCACATCCTGCCCGGTGGCGCTGGCGGTCACGACGAACACCGCGGACAACTGGCTGGCGGGGGCAGAGAAGGATTCGAACGCACCGCCGATCACGACGGCCTCGTTGCCGCTCGCCCCAGTGGTGATGCGTACCTCGTTGGCGCCGTTCGCGCCGAGCGTCTGGTCGCCGGCAACCGTCGTGTCGAAGTCGAACGCGCTGTTGAACCCGGGATCGACCGAGGACCGGCTGTGGGTGAGCAGGCCGCCGCTTTGGGCGAAGCGGATGATGTCGCCACCCGCGCCGGCCACACTGTCGCCGACGAACGTGGCGGTGAAGCCGGCGAAAGTGGCGGTGTACGCCGGGGTGACGCGGTCTTCGAGCACCTCGACGGCGAGGCGGTGCGGTTTTGCCGGTCGGCGGGATCGTGCGGACATGGGTAGGCTCCGGGGAGTTTGCCGGCGGGTCGGTACGACACCCCAAATCGGGCCGGAACCGGATGTCTGACAGGAAAGCGGGAAAACGCGACGGGGGCGGCTCGCGCCTCCCCCGTCCGACCCGTCGCGCCGGCCCCTACCCCAAGGGCCGACGCTCGGGGTGTGCGACCGATTATCGTGACACGCGAACGAACTCGATGTTCCGCAGGTACTCCCGCTCCTTCGGGAAGATCAGCCCGGTCGGCCCCTGCAGGGCGTGCACGGCGATCACCTGGTGCGGGGCGATGTCCCGGCCGAGCAGCGCGTCGTACCCGGCCACGTTCCAGAAGAACTCCATGGCCGCGTCCTCGAACGTGGCCTTCACCGTGTGCATGTCGAACGTGGTCTTGCCGGTCTTGGCGGTGGCGAACGAGAACAGGAACGGCAGCTTCACCCCGTTCGGCGCCACGATCGGGCTGTTGAACTCGTACTTCTGGAACCCGCCGGCCCCGTTCCGCCGGGCCTTCGTGTCCAGGATGTGTTTGGCGAGCTTCTCCAGCGGCACCACGTTGAACGCGCGGGTGTTGCCGAGGATGGCCGCCGTCCGCAGCTTCGGCGCGGACACCGACTCCGCCCCGAACAGCCGGCCGAGCATCCGCATGAACTCCGGGTTCTGCCCCACCCGGCACGCCCGCACGGCCAGGTGGCCGATGCGGAGTTGCCGCACGGCCCGCAGGTCGCCCTGGAGGATCTGGGCGGTGGCCGAGTCCTTGATCTTCAGGTACCCGCCCGGCGACTCGGTGGCGAACCGCTGCTCGTACGTCTTCGGGTCGAGGCTGACGTACTTGGCGTACGGCTGGTGGAGGAACGGGTCGATGACCGCCGCGCGGTGCTGCCCCTTCTCGATCAGGTCCAAGTGGTACGACAGGGTGGCCGCCTCCTTCGCGTCGAACTCGTTCTTCGGGTGGGCCGGATCGACCGGGAAGACGAAGTTGTTCGGCTCGGCGTGGGTGTAGATGAGGGCGTTGTCGCCGGGCTTCAGGTTCTCCGCCATCGCGGCGGTCAGCGTCGTGAGGGACATGTCCGGAACGGGGACGACGCGGTCCACGTACAGGTCCACGCAGTTCGGGTACAGCGGCACCTTGTGGGCCAGGCGGAAGTAGTGCTCGAACCCTTTAAAGCCTTGCGGCCGGGTGTCCAGGAACGCGACGGTCAGGTTGGTCTGCACGGGGGCCTCCGGGTTTGGGGCCGCGCCCGGCCGTGGGCCGGGGCGAGACGATACCCCAATCGCCGGCCCCCCACAGAACCTGACACGAAAACGGCCCGGCTTACGGCTTGCGGACGACGCGGAACCCGACGCTCGGCTGGGCGACGTACCAGTGGTGCCCGCTGCGGGTGTTGCAGTCGCACGTGCCACCAGACCAGCCGTGCGTGTCGGGCACGTCCGTCCGCCCGTCGTACCCGCCGCCGCACGCCACCCGCATGCCGTCGTCCTGCGGGCCGACGACCGGGTCGGCGAACGCCCCCTCTCGGGTCGGGGCGTTGCCGTCCTGCGCCCACTCCTTCACGTTCCCGAGCATGTCGAACAGGCCCCAGGCGTTCGGCCGCCGCACCCCCACCTGGACCGGGCGGCCGTCGCTGGTGGCCTTGTAGTGGGCGTACTCGCGGAGCGGCTTCGGGTCGTCGCCGAACGGGTAGCGGGTGGCCGCCCCGGCCCGGCACGCCCACCGCCACTCGGCCTCGGTCGGCAGCCGGTACGTCTTCCCTTCGGCCTTGCTCAGCCACCCGCAGTAGGCGAGGGCGTCGGCGTGGCTGACGTGTGTGATCGGGTGGTCGTCGCCCGCCGCATACCCCGGCTTCCGCCAACTGCCGCTGTCGTCCTTCGGCCCGATGACGGCCCCGAACGGGCGGAACGGGTTGGCCAGTTCGCCGGTCGTCTTGTACCCGGTGGCCGCCACGAACGCGGTGAACTGCCCCCGCGTCACCTCCGTCGCCCCCAGGCGGAACGGTTTGGTGACGGTGACGTGGTACCGCGGGAACATCTCGAACGTGCCGGGCGGGATGAGTACGGTCTTTACCTGTCCGGGGCCGGTCTCGGCCACCTTCTGCCCGAGGTGGTCGGCCCACGCCTGCTGAAGCGCGTGCGCCTCGGCCACGGCCATCGGGTTCTTGCCCGGCTCTGGGGCCGGCCGGGGTTTCACCCCCGCCTGATCGGGATCGACCCGCGGCGACTCGGTGGGCGAAGTGGTGCCGGACCGGGACATCCAGATGCCCCCGACAACTACCAACACCACGGCGACGGCCACCGCCGCACCCACTCGCCGCCGCTTCCGGGGCTT
The DNA here is from genome assembly GCA_022841795.1 of Fimbriiglobus sp. Lineage (GTDB taxonomy): Bacteria > Planctomycetota > Planctomycetia > Gemmatales > Gemmataceae > JALHQU01. The sequence goes on along the minus strand of JALHQU010000090.1, from coordinate 19,972 downwards.
CGCCGGCGGGCGGGCAACGGCGGCCAGTGCGGCAGCGACTTCACCCATGTCGGCGTGCCGGTCGGCCGGGTCGAACGCCAGGAACTTCTCCCAGAACGCGACCGACAAGCCTCCGGGCAACGCGGCCGGCGCGATTGCGGCCGGCGGCTTCGGCGGGGTGCCGGTCAGCAGGTACCACAACGTTCCACCGAGGCCGTACACGTCCGCCTGCGGCCCCACGGTGTGCGCGTCCCGCTTCTGCTCCGGGGCCATGTAGTCGAGGGTGCCGATGGTGTGGCTGGCCGAGGTCAGATCAGACGTGGAGCCGATGACCGTGTCCCGGCTGCCGGACGCCAGGGCGTCGGCCGGCAGCGGGTCGGCCAGCGGCAGGGCCAGCCCGAGGTCGAGCACCTTCACCGTGCCGTCGGCGGCGAGCATCAGGTTGCTCGGCTTCACGTCCCGGTGGATCACCCCGGCTTGGTGGGCGTGGAGCAGCCCGGCCGCCGCCTGCCGCACCAGCTCGCCCGCCTCGGCCAGCGACCGCGGGCCGTCCCGCTTCACCAGCGCGGCCAGGTTCTGCCCGTCCACGAACTCCATCACCAGGAACGGCACCCCGGCGGCGTCCCCGGCGTCGGTCGCCTGCACGATGTTCGGGTGGCCCAGCCGGCCGACCGCCCGCATCTCCCGCTCGAACCGGCTCACCGCCGTCGGGTCGTGCCACCGCTTGCCGGACAGCACCTTCACCGCCACCACCTTGTCCAGTTTGGCGTGGACGGCTCGGAACACCACCCCCATCCCGCCGCGGCCGACCACCTGCGTCAGCCGGTAGTCCCGCAGGGTGTCGCCGACCGCCGGCAGGGGAGGGCGGGGCACCCCCGGATTCTCGGCGATCCGCTCCACCGCCCGCCGGTACGCACTGTCCGTCGGCACCGACGCGGACGCCGACGACAGGCTCAGCCCGCCGATGGGAACGGCCAGCCGGGCCATGCGGGCCACGCACCCGGCACACCCGCCGAGGTGGGCGGCGATGGCGTCCAGTTCGTCCTCCGGCACGTCCCCGCGGTCGAACGCGCGGAGGCGGTCGTCGGTCGGGCACGGGCGGGCGGGCATACGCAACCTCGGGCGGAATCGCGGTGTCATCCTTGATATCGTTCGGGCCTGACACGAATCATGGCCGGAGAACCGCCGGAACGCAAGTATCGTGGTCCGGGTCGGCCGGTTCCGGTATGTTTCCGCATAGCCACGTCATGAGACGCTCCCGCATGACCGCCCCCGACCCACCGAGCGCGGCCGACTCGTCCGGCGGCACCTCCCCGACGCTGCTCGCCCGGCTGCGGGCGGCCGACCCGACGGCGTGGCAGCGGTTGGTGCATGTGTACAGCCCGCTGGTGTACACCTGGTGCCGGCGGCTCGGGCTGTCGGCGGACGACGCGGCGGACGTGATGCAGGAGGTGTGGGCGGCGGTGTCCACGGCCGTGGCCCGGTTCGACCACGCGGCCGCCGGGGCGACGTTCCGCGGGTGGCTGTACACCATCGCCCGGCACAAGCTGGCCGACTACTTCCGCCGGCAGGCGGTGCGGCCGGTGGCCGCGGGCGGCAGTTCGGCCCAGGGGTACTGGGCGGAGCTGCCCGAGGCGGAGCCGGACGACTCCCTGGCCGACCCGCAAACGGGCACCGCCGGGGTGATGCGGCGGGCGCTGGAGCTGATCCGCCAGGACTTCGAGCCGACCACCTTCCGGGCGTTCTGGGAAACGGCTGTGGAGGGGCGGGCGGCGGCGGACGTGGCGGCGGCGCTGGGGGTGACGGTGGACGTGGTGTACCAGTCGAAATCGCGGGTGCTGCGGCGGCTGAAGCAGGAGTTCCAGGGCATCATGCCGACGTGACGCGGAGTACACCCGACAGGAGTTGAACCTGTAACCTTCGGCTCCGGAGGCCGACGCTCTATCCAGTTGAGCTACGGGTGCGTGCCCTACCCTCCCGATCATAGCGGCCGCGGCCGGGCTGACAAGTGGACCCGCCGGGGAGGATAGTGGCGAGGTTCTGTAGGGTGGGTCCGGTCGCGGGAGCGACCGAGACCCACGTCGCCCACCTGTGGGTCTCGGTCACTCCGCGACCGGACCCACCCTACAGAATCAGTAAGTTGACGAACAACTTCGCCCGAGCGAACCTGTTACTACAAACCGACTCCGTTACTCATCCCCACTTCGCGCCCCGGAGCGGTCATGCACTCCGACTCGACGGAAATTGTGTGCCACAAGTGCCGGATCGAGACGGCGCACGAGCGGCTCCACGACGAGAAGAAGACTGGTAACTACTCGCTAGATTCGGACTACGACCACCAAGAGTCGGGGTGGTGGCAGGTCCACTCGGAGGTGTTCAAGTGCCTCGGGTGCCGGGAGTTGACCATCCGCAGGACGACGGACGGCTCCGAGGCGGATTACCCGAACGTGGACTTCTACCCCCCGCGCGAGACGCCATCGATGCGACCCGTGCCGCAGTGGGTGGAGAAGCTGCCAGACGGGATGGACGACTTGGTGCGGGAAACGTACCAGGCGCTCAACCAGTTCAGCTATCGCCTGGTGGCGATGGGTTTGCGGGCGATCATGGAAGCGCTGATGAACGAGAAGGTGAAGGACATCGGCGGGTTCGAGCAGAAGGTCGAGGCTATGTGCAAGCAGGGGTTTTTGAGCGAGACGCAGCGGCTTGTGGTCGAGCCGACGCTTGAACTCGGGCACGCCGCCATCCACCGCGGCCACCGCCCCAACCACGGGCAGATCGAGGCGGCCGTTGGGGTGGTCGAGAGCCTACTCCACCTGTTCTATGTGCAGGCCACGGTGGTGAAGAAGCTGAAGGACGGGGTGAAGCCGAGGAAGCGGAGGAAGAAGGCGGCGAAGAAGCCGCCTTCTCCTGAATCGGAGAAAAAGTAGCCCCTTTGATCACCTCCCCACCAGCACTGGCATCCATTCCGCCAGCGTCATGACCCAGTAGCCGGAGGCGGTTGTCCCTCGCTGGCGCGTCGGGCTAACAAGCGTGGGCGAACACCCCCGCCCGGTCCGTACACTGCCGGCATGAGTTCCCCCCGCAAGACCACCGCCATCCTGCTCGTCGATTGCCCGGACCGCAAGGGGCTGGTGGCCGCCATCGGCGAGTTCCTGTTCAAGCACAACGCCAACATCCTGCACGCCGACCAGCACCAGGACCCGGAGCGGAACACGTTCCTCATGCGGGTGGAGTGGGACCTGACCGGGTTCGACTTCGACCTGGCCGACTTCCCGGCCGTGTTCGGCCCGCTCGCCGCCCACCACCGCATGACCTGGCGGCTGGAGCGGTCCGACCGCCCGCACCGGCTGGCCGTGTTCGTGTCCAAGGTCGACCACTGCCTGGCGGACCTGCTGTACCGCCACCAGAGCGGGGAGCTGGCGTGCGACATCCCGCTGGTGATCGCCAACCACCCGGACGCCGAGCGGTGGGCGAACTTCTACCGCATCCCGTTCCACGTCATCCCGGTGGAGGTGGGGCGGAAGGCCGAGGCCGAGGCGAAGCAGATCGCCCTGCTGAAGGAGCACGACATCGACCTGGTGGTGCTCGCCCGGTACATGCAGGTGCTGTCGCCGCAGTTCGTGGCGCACTACCCGCAGCGGGTGATCAACGTCCACCATTCGTTCCTGCCGGCGTTCAGCGGGGCGCGGCCGTACCACCGGGCGTTCGACCGCGGGGTGAAGCTGATCGGGGCGACCAGCCACTACGTGACGGACGAGCTGGACGAGGGGCCGATCATCGAGCAGGACGTGGTGCGGATTTCCCACAGGGACACGCTCGACGACCTGATCCAGAAGGGCCGCGACCTGGAGAAGCTGGTACTCAGCCGGGCGGTGCGGTGGCACATCGACCACCGCATCCTGGTGTACGAGCGGAAGACGGTGGTGTTCGATTGAGGACCACGGGCCGCCACAGAGGGCGGCCCCTACAAGATCCCGTTTTGTAGGGGCCGCCCTCTGTGGCGGCCCGCCGAACGCCCCGGCGTTCGGCTTTCTGGCCGCCCGCGGTTCACCCCATCGCCCGGCAGACGGCGTCGGTGAACTCGGCCGTGCCCGCAGTGCCGCCCAGGTCGGCCGGCCGCACCTTCCCGGCGGTCAGCACCGCCTCCACCGCTTTCAGGATGCGGGCGGCCCGGTCGGCGTCGCCGAAGTCCTTCAGCATCTCGACCGCCGGCAGGATGAGCGGCAGCGGGTTCGCCTTCCCCGGCGGCACCGCCTCGTGGCTCGCCCCGTACACCGCCTCGTACACCTTCACCCCGTCGCCCACATTAATCGCCGCAGTCGCGCTGATGCCGCCGACCAGCCCGGCCCCCAGGTCACCGAGCAAATCCCCGTACAGGTTGCCGGCCGCCATCACCTCGAACTGCTGCGGCTTGCTGACGAGCTGCATGCAGGTGTTGTCGACGATCATCTCCTTCGGCGTGACGGCCGGGAAGTCGGCGGCCACGCGGCGGAAGCAGTCCAGGTACAGCCCGTCGGCCAGCTTCAGGATGTTCGCCTTGTGGATGCAGTGGATGGACTTCTTCCCCAGCCGCTGAGCCAGGGCGAAGGCGTACTTGAAGAACCGCAGGCACGCCGCCTCGGTGACGATCTTGAAGCTCTGCACCACCCCTGGCACCACCTCGTGCTCGGACGTGGCGTACAGGTCTTCGGTGATCTCGCGGACGAGGTGGAAGCTCACCCCGCTGAACCGCGCCGGCAGCCCGGCCAGGTTGTGGACCGGGCGGGTGGAGGCGAACAGCCCGAGCCGGCGGCGGAACTCGATGTTCGAGTACGTCGGCGACTTCGGCCCGTGGGCGGTGGGGGTGGGCGCGCCCTTCGGCTGGAGCAGCTTCGTCTTCAGCGCCACCCCGGCGGATTTGATGGCGTCGAAGAGGGACGACGGGAGTGCGTCCTGCCCGGCCTCCAGCGCGTGCCGCCCGGCCGGGTGGACGTCGAACTCGACCGCCGCGCCCGCCGCCCGCAGGATCTGTCGCACCGCCGCCTCCTGTTCCAGCCCGACCCCGCCGCCCTGCACGAACACGACCTTCCGCATGGGCACACTCCGCAAAAGGATGCGGCTATCGTATGCAGTTCGGCGCGGCCGTTCGGAGCGCCCACGCCAGCGACGCCGACAGCACCGCCGCGAACAGGCACCAGACCGACGTGTACGCGTGGTCGTACAGCACGGCCGCCACCCCCGCCGCCGCCACGCCCAGCGCCACCGGCACGGCCAGCACCCGCCGGGCCGAGCCGATCAGCAGCGGGGCGGAGGCGAAGATCAGATACACCCCGCGGAACACCCACCCCGCCGACTCGGGGAACGCCGCGTCCGGGTACTCGTACCGCACCGAGTGATGGCAGACGTGTGCAGCCCGCCCGTCCGACCCGGTGAGCGCCGGCAGGTAGACCGCCAGCCAGCCGAGGCTGACCGCCGCCCACGCCGCCAGGAACGCCCGCCGCCGGCCGGGCGGCTCGGCCAGCACCGCAGCCAGCGGGAACCAGATCGGCCAGAACGCCAGGGCGAAGAACAGGTACACCCGGGCGGCGGCGGTCGTGAGCGGGTGGTCGCCGGAGTGGAGTCCGATCCACACCACCCCCTCCACCGCCTGCTGAACCCCGAATACGCACGGCACCAGGGCCATCGCCCACAGCCGCGGGCACCGCCGCGCGGCGGTGTGCAGGCAGTACACCCCGGTGGGGAACAGCACGGCGGCCGCTCCGAAACTGACCTCGGGCGAGAAGCACATGGGGGCCTCGGCGCACGGGCGTGCGCAGGCCGTCGCCGGGGGCGGCACCGCGGCCACCGGCGGACGGGCAGTTCGGGTGAAGTCAGGGGAACGTCAGAAAGGGATCAGTGTGGCGCGGGACGACCGTGAGCATCCCGCCTGGACTCGTCCGCTTGAACCGTCTGTTGGTGCGCCCGCATCTGTCGCGAGTACCACACCGCCCACCCGCCCCAGGTCAGCCCGTGGGCGAGCGGCCACGCCCACACGGGCAGGACCGGCATGACGGCGGCGGCGGCCAGCACCGCCACCCCGCCGAGGAACTCCCGCCCGCCGTGGATCGGGCCGTGGACCAGGATGCACAGCCCGATGACGGCGGTGGCCGGCGGGAACACGGCCATCAGGTCGGCGGACGCAGCGGCGGACGGGATCAGGCACAGGAGGGCGACGATCGCCCAGAACTTGACCACCCCGCTCGCCCGTTCGGCCGAGTTCAGCCGCCCCGCCTGCGACCAGATGAACAGGGCGAACAGCACCGCCCACAGTGCCATCTCCGCCGCCAGCGCGGCGAACGCCCAGTGCGGTCGCCCGGCCCACGCGGCGGCCGTCGCCCCGGCTTGCAGCACCAGGGTGGCCGCCCCGCCGATCAGGTGCCCAAGGTGGTTGGTGATCGGCACGTCGGTGCGGTTGCGGATGAACAGGCGGGTGAACTCCTCCACCCGCCCCCGTCGCCCGCCGACGGGTTCGCCGTCCAGGAAGCGCTGCAGGTCGGCGGCCGCCGCCAGGGCGGACGGGTAGCGGTCGTCCGGCCGCTTCTCCAGACACCTGGTGACGATCGACTCCAGGTCGCGCGGCACGTCCGGGCGGAAGGTCCGCACCGGCGGGGCGGGTTCCTCCGCCACCTTCCGCAGCACCGACCCGACATCCGCCCCGCCGAACGGCGGGCCGCCGGCCAGCAGTTCGAACAGGATCACCCCGACCGCCCACACGTCCACCGCCGTGGTCAGCCCCTTCCCCGCGCGGGTCTGCTCCGGGGCCATGTACGCCGGGGTGCCGGCCACCCGGGTGGCCGTCGCGTCCACCGGCCGGGCCAGCCCGAAATCGGCCACGCGGGGACGACCGCGGTCGTCCCGCAGGATGTTCCCCGGCTTCAGGTCGCGGTGGATCAGCCCCCGCTGGTGGGCGTGGTGGACCCCGAGGGCGATGTCCCGCGCGATCTCCGCCGCCTGCTTCGGCTGCAATTTGCGATCCTTCGACTCCAAGCTCTTCAGCCACGCCGCCAGGCTGCCGCCGGGCATGAGCGGCATCACCAGGTACGGCACCCCGTCCTCCTCCCCGTACCGCAACACGGGGACGATGTACTCGTTCGTGTGACCGAGGGATGCTACCGCCACCGCCTCCGCGTCGAAGCGAAACCGGGCCAGTTCGTCGGGAGACAGGTCGCCGGCGGTGTGGACCAGCTTGACCGCCACCTCGCACTTCAGCGACGGGTCGAACGCCCGGTGGACCACCCCCATCGCCCCCCTGCCGATCACCTCCCGCAACTCCAGCCCACCGGCCGACCGCGGGGCCTCCGGCTTCTTCAGCCGCAGCGGGGCGAGGGCCGGCTTGATCCCCTGCTGGGCGGCCAGGAACTCGGCCAGGTCGGGGGCGCACTGCGGGTTGCGGGCCAGCCAGTCGGCCACCGCCTTCCAGTCCCCGCCGTCCTCCGCCGCCAGCACCAGCGCCAGCCCCTCCTGCAAGGCATGCGGCACGGTGTCGCTGACGCCCACAGCGGGCGGGGTGGAGTCGGCGGTGTTGTCGTCGTCGGGCGGTGACGTGTCGGGCGACATCGGGGCACCTCCGGGTCAGGCCAGTTCCAGCCGCAGGGCCGCCACCGCCCGGTGCAGCAGCAGCGACACCGCCCCCTCGGTGCGGCCGAGTTCGCGGGCGATGTCCGCCACCTTCATGCCCTGGAGGTATCGCATCTCGACCGCCCGCCGCTGGGCGCCGGTCAGGGCGGCGAGGGCGGCCTCCAGCCGGGCGAGCCGCTCGTTCCGGTCGGCCCGTTCGCTCGGCGAGGTGTGGTCGGCGGCCAGCCAGTCGGCCAGCCGGATGGACGTCTCGGCGTCGGCGAACGCCGCCTTCGTCGGGGCGAACTTGCGGGCGGCGTCGATCAGGTTGTGGGCGAGCGCCCGCCGCAGGTACGCCAGCACCTCGGGGTCCGGCCGCCCGGCCAGCTTGTCGGCGGCCATCGCTTCCAACAGGGTTTGTTGCACCAGGTCGGCCGGGTCGAGCTTGCCCCTCACCCAGGCGGGCAGTTGGGACGCCGCCCAGAGCAACAGGGCGGGTTGATGGCGGGCGAGGTCGGTCACGGCGGGCCCTCCGGGGCGGTACCGGACTCAGCGGACGGGCTGGCGAAATCTTACGCGGAAAAACGGACGAACCCGCCGGGGTCGGCGGGTTCGCGGGTGATGCGCTCGGCGGTCAGGCGCTGGTGGCGATGCTCTTGGCGGCGCGGATGCGGGCGAGCAGGTTCTGCTTGGCGATGGCCGCCGGGTCCATCGTCTCCGGGGCCGGCTTGCCGTTCACCGGCTTGCCGTCGGCCGTCTTGCCGTCGCCCTTCCCCCCGCCGATCGGCGAGTGCTCGGACAGGGTGTCCGGGGCGTCCATCTTCTCGCCGTACATCCGCTTGATCTCGTACACCCCCACCACCCGATCCAGCTTGAGGTACAGGATCTCCTCGAACGGCACGAAGAACGCCCGGCCCTCGTCGTTCGACCCGCCCTCCCGCCCGCGGACGACGAGGTAGTCGTCCTCCGCCCGAGCCACCTGGTCGATGGTGATGATCCCACCCCAGCGGAGGGTGAGGATGGTTTTGGTCAGATCCTCCTTCGGGATCTTGTCCAGAATGTCGAGCACATCCTCGCGGTGCATCTCTTCTCCGGTGGCAGGTCAGCCCTGGGGCGTCAGTTCGAGCCGGTGCGGCGGGCGGGTGAGCCGGCGGTACAGCCACACCTGAAGCCCGGCCAGTGCCGCCCCGCCCAGCCCGCCCACCGCCCGCCAGTCGGCGGGGGCGAACGCGGCCAGCGGACCGGCCGCCCCGCCCACATCGGCCAGGGCGTTGGCCGTCAGGCTGAGGGCGATGGTCGCGGTCAGCACCCCGGCCATGAACGCCACCGGGGTGCGGGCCAGTTCCCAACTCGACCGGCGGGGCGGGGTGAGCACGAACCGCTTGCCCAGCCGCCGCCACACCGCCGTGTACACCGCGTCGGCCGTCTCCGCGTCGGCGAACGCGATCGTGATTTCGTCCCGGGCGTCCAGGGTGAGGGTGTTCGCCACCAGGTCAAGCGTCACCCGCCGCACCGTCGTCAGGTCGATCACCGTCTCGGTCGCACCCGTTAAACGCAACCCGGCCGGGGTGACCGCCACGGCCGAATGCGACCGCACCGCCGGCGCCCGCCACTCGCGGCGGGTGACACCCGGCAGCGTGGTGTCGGTACAGACCGGGGGTGCGAGGGCGGTCATGCGGCGGACCGGGAATTCTGAGGCGGTACAGCCCCTACAGACGGTAGAACCGATTCGGCGGGCGGTCAAATGCCGGGTACAATAGGCACACACCCGTTCAGGACCCGCGGCATGTCGGACACCCCGCTCACCCCGGCCGAGAAGTCGAAGACGTTCCCCGCCACCCCCGGCGTGTACCTGATGAAGGACTCCGCCGGCACGGTCATCTACGTCGGCAAGGCGAAGGCCCTGCGGGTCCGCACCGGGCACTACTTCACCAAGGAGGCGACGGTCGATCCGCGGACGTGCGAGCTGGTCAAGCACATCGCCGACATCGACTTCATCCCGTGCGAGACGGAGGTGGACGCGCTGCTGCGGGAGGCGCGGCTGATCAAGGATCTGCGGCCGCGGTTCAACAAGGACCTGAAGGACGGCAAGAGTTTCCCGTACATCCAGGTCCGCACCCGCGAGGAGTACCCGCGGGTGGAGATCACCCGCACCCCGCGGCGGCGGGGGGTGCGGCTGTACGGCCCGTTCCTGAGCAAGGCGCGGGTGCGGGACGCGGTGAACGTGCTGCAAAAGGTGCTCAAGTTCCGCACCTGCGCGCTGGACATCAAGTCCGACGACGACCGCTGGCGGTGGTTCCGCCCGTGCCTGCTGCACAGCATCCGGCAGTGTACCGCCCCGTGCAACTTCCGCGTCTCCCGCGACGACTACCGCAAGCAGATCCGCAAGCTCATCCTGGTGCTGGAGGGGAAGACGACCAAGTTGTTCCGCCGCATGGAGGCGGAGATGAAGGAGGCGAGCGCGGCCCTTCAGTTCGAGAAGGCGGCCCGGCTGCGGGACGAGATCGCGGCGCTGAGGAAGCTGGAGCTGCGGGGCGAGGTGGACACGCACGTCCAGCCGGAGGTGTTCCACATCGACCCGAAGAAGGGGCTGCGGGGGCTGCAGAAGGTGCTCGGGCTGGAGAAGGCGCCCCGCAGCATCGAGGGCGTGGACATCGCCCACCTGGGCGGGGAGGACACGGTCGCGTCGCTGGTGTCGTTCCTGGACGGGCTGCCGTTCAAGGACGGGTACCGCAAGTTCCGCATCAAGAGCGTGCGGGGGGTGGACGACTTCGCGTCCATGCGGGAGGTGGTGAGCCGGCGGTTCAAGCGGCTGCACGACGACGAGGCGGTGTTCCCGGACATCCTGCTCATCGACGGCGGGAAGGGGCAACTGAACGCCGCGATGGACGCCTTCAAGGCAATGGGCATCGACCCGCCGACGGTGATCTCGCTCGCCAAGCAGGAGGAGGAGATCTTCCGCCCCGGCGCGGCCGAGTCGATCAAGCTGAGCCGGCACTCGGCGGCGCTGCGGCTGTTGCAGTACGTGCGGGACGAGGCCCACCGCTTCGCCCAGCACTACCTGCACACCCTGCGGAAGCGACGGCTGACGGAGTAGGGTGGCCGACTCTCGCCGACTCTCGGTGCAGGTGGTCTTCCGGCACCGGAGCGGCCCGCGGGTGTAGCCCAGGGCGGAAGCCCTGGGTACGCAGTCGAAAAACAGCACCGCCCCGGAGGGGCCGGCGGACTCACCACCTCGCCGGCCCCTCCGGGGCGGTGTCGATTGCGGATCGGATACCCAGGGCTTCCGCCCTGGGCTACACCCGCGGGCCGCTCCGCGGCCGAAGAACAGCGGCTGCACCTGACGTTCGGGAACCGCAAAGGGTATCCGCAACCCGTCGGGGAGCCGGGGATTTCGCTGGTGTCCCGCCTTCAGGCGGTCTGTCTGGCGGCGTGAGGAAGACCGGCTGAAGCCGGGACACCAACCCCACCCCGCTCCCTGGCGGTCGCGGCTCGTTCGGCTACACCCCCAGCGCCTTCCGCTTCTCGGCGACGAACGTGAGGTGGTGCGGGATGTGGTTGGTGATGGCGGCCACCACCTGTTCGAGCGTCTGCACTCCCTTGTAGCTGTGGATGCCGACCCGCTGCCACGCCTCGGCCGGGGCGGACTTCAGCACCCGCGCCGTGGACTTGCGTGTGGCCTCGATCATCACCAGCTCCTCCTCCACGTGCCGGTCGTGGTAGCCGAGCCGCTTCACATAGTCGTTCTCGTCGGCGACCAGTAGCAGCGGACGGTCGAGGGCGATCACCCGGCGGATGCGGTCGGCGTACACCGGCTCGAAGTCGGCGACGTGCGCGACCACCTCCAGGACGGACCACTTGCCGGCCACCGGGCGGGCGGTGAGCTGGTCGCGGGTCAGGCCGGACACGGCGGCGCGGAGCTGAGCCGGACCGGCGAGGTACGCGGCGATCAGGTCGGACGGGGAGGGCATGGGAACACCTGCTGACAGGGTGGCCCGCTCTCTCCGAGAGCGGGTTCGGATGCCGACTCCCGGAGGGAGTCGGCCACCCGGATCGGGTCACTTCTTCTTTTCGACTTCCGGCGGTTTCGGGCTTCGCAGCCGCCGCCAGATGACCGGCACGCCGAACGACGCCAGGGCCAGCCACTGCACCGCGCAGCAGATGTTGCACGCCCCCGGCCCGACCCAGAACTCCTTCTCCCCGGTGAGCGCGTTGGCGTCGTCCTTGAGCAGGATCTCGTTCTCCCGCATGATCTTTTCCAGTTGCAGGAACATGAACGTGAGCACCCCGGCCAGGGCCATCAGCACCCCGAACCAGATGATCGCCGGCAGCCACCACAGGAACACGTCCCCGCCGGTGCGGTTGTACGTCTTGATGGACGCGTGCTGCCGCCGCTCCATCATGTCGTACCCGCAGTGCAGGCAGATGCGGGCCTCCTCGTCCTCCAACTCCTTGGCGCACCGCGGGCACCGCGGGGTGTCCAGGTCGTCCTTCTGCACCTTGTAGTCCTTCGGCCCGGCGTCGTCGTCGTCCAGGAACGCGTGCGGGGCCGGCTGGGGCGGCGGGGGCGGGTCGTCCTCCACCACCCGCGGCTTGGCCTTCGTCGGCTTGACCGGCGCCTTCGGCGCCACCGGCTTGGCGGTCGGCTTGGTCGGCTCGCCGTCGTCCGCCGGCGGGACGGTGAACACCGTCCCGCACGCCTTGCACTTCACCCGCTTGCCGGTCAACTGGTCGGTCACGCGGATGGACTTGTTGCAATTCGGGCAGGGCACGTCCCGGACAGACATGGGGCACCTGAATCGGACGGGTCGGGGCGTGGCGCCCCGGCGGTTCGTGTCATATGATACGGACGCCGCACCCTCCTCGCACCCGCCACCGATGACCGCACCGCCCCGCATCCTGGTTTCGATGGCCACCTACAACGAGCGGGACAACCTGCAGCCGCTCATCGCCGACGTGCACAAGTACATCCCGCACGCCGACGTGCTGGTGGTGGACGACAACTCGCCGGACGGCACCGGCAAGCTGGCCGACGAACTGGCCGCCGCCGACCCCCGCATCCGCGTGCTGCACCGCCCCGGCAAGCTCGGGCTGGGCACCGCCACCCTGGCGGCCATGCAGTACGCCATGGACCACGACTACGACTACCTGCAGAACCTGGACGCCGACTTCAGCCACCCGCCGCGGTACCTGCCGGCCATCCTGGCGGGCATGGACACCCGCGACGTGATGATCGGCTCGCGGTACTGCAAGGGCGGCGGGTCGGAGAACTGGCCGTTCGTCCGCCTGGCCATCAGCCGGACGGTGAACTTGCTGGTGCGGTTCCTGTTCCGCATGCCGGTGTCGGACGCGAGCGGGGCGTACCGCTGCTACCGGGTGGCCAACCTGCGGCGGACGCGGCTGGACCGGGTGATCTCCCGCGGGTACTCGTTCCAGCAGGAGGTGCTGTTCCGCGTCCACCAGACGGGAGCGAAGCTGGGCGAGGTGCCGATCATTTTCGAGAACCGGCGGTACGGCAAGTCGAAGGTGAACTCGAAGGAGGCAGTGCGGTCCATCTTCACGATCCTGTACCTGGGCGGGCGGAACTTCTTCGGGCTGGACAAGGGGTAGTCAGGTCAGCCGGCCGGCCCGTCCGGATGGTCCCGTCTTCGGCGTCGATCGCATCGTTGTCTTTTCGGCGAGTTCGCACACCCCCCACCGGGAAACGTTGCGCAGTTTTGGAACGTCCCTTCGCGGCCAACAACTTACGTCGATTTGCCAACGCCGCGAACCCGGCTGAGTTCGGATGACAGGGGCTGTGTTCGCGGTGAACTGCCTGTAACCCGACCCCCCATTCAGACGACTCAACAATCGGCATTGTATCTAGTTTCAACAATCGCCAGATTTGTGAATTTTTCTGTTTCAATTACGTGAGCCGTGCGTCAGTATGACTGTCGGCGTGAGCGGACGCACCTCTCATCCAACCACGCCACCACCAGGAGGTCGCCCATGTTCGGCTGGATTCTGGGCCTGTTCGAGACCGTGACCAACGCCCCTGCCCCCGTACGGTTGAACCTGGAGCGGTGCGAAAACCGCGAGACGCCGGCCACCTACGTGGTCACCCTGCGTAGCATCATCACCGGCGAGGTCGGGCAAACGGCGGCGGCCATCTCCGGCTCGCTGGAGGTGAACGCCGCCTACCCGTCCATCTCCGGCGGCGGCATCCTGGTGGACGCCACTTCGCCCGAGGAGGCCATCCGCAAGGGGCTGTTCGGGCGGATCGGGGTGAGGTTCAACGGGAATAACAGCTTCTACGACTACGGGATGACTACCACCGGCCTCACGATCGGTGCCCAGAAACCGTTCCTCGTCGGCACCACGCCACCGGACCAACTCAACCCGCCTGGGCGGTACACGGTGAAGTTGGAAGACCAGGCCGACGCCACCCCGTGCGACTGGGACTACGACGACCGCAAGTGGTACGTGGACGCGGACGATTCGACCTCCCCGCCGCCCCCGCCGGGGACGGTGAGCAACTCCCCGCCGTGGGTGGACGGGCCGAAGGTGGAGATCTGGGACAAGGACAACATGGGGATGACGGACGGCAAGGTAGCCAAGTGGCGGGACGCTTACGAACAGGTAAACGGAAAGGTGCGGGTGAAGCCGAACTTCGTGGCCGACGACGCCGATCGGTTCCGCATCCGGGTGACGGACATGCGGTACGCGGCCGGTCCGGGCACCCTGTCCGGCGACCCGCGGCCGGTCCGCATCGTCACCGACAGCGACCTGGGGAACACCCTGTTGCTGTACCCGGTGAGCAACGGCAGCGGCTACCTGAGCGGGGTGTACGAGACGAAGCAGTGCGTGCTGGTGTCGAACGACGTGGACGACACATACCCGGTGAACGGGCGGGCGGACAACGCGATCAACGACCAGACGTTCAAGGTGAAACTCGGGGACACGCTCACCATCAGCTATGACACCGCCCCGGGCGGCCACGGCTTCGGCACCCAGATCATCCACAAGCGGGTGCCGGTGCGGGTGCTGAAAGAGGCCAAGGTGAGCATCACCGTGCTGACCACCAGGCCGGAGAAGACCGGCACGAACGACCCGGCGAACGCCGGCACGAACTCCCCTATTGATGCGGTGGAAGGGGTGACGGCGGCGATGGTGGACGAGTGGATGAACTTCGCCCAGCAGCAGTACGCCCAGGTGGGGGTGCGGCTGAAGTGGACGGTTCGGTTCGCCGATCAGCCGCGGAAGGTGGTGGAAGACGAGGACATGCATGGGGACGTGAACTTGGCCGACGGGTTGACTATCCCCGTTATCGAACCGGAGGAGATGGAAAGCCTGGCTCTCGGCAAGCGGACCGACTGGGTGGGCGGGGTGGCGATCCGCGGGCCCATCCGCACCTCCTCGGAGGGCGACGTGGACCTGTTCGTCATCAACTATTTCTCGGAGCCGACGGTGCGGAACGGCCAGACGGTATACGACGAATACAAAGACGCGCTCGGGTACTCGTTCATCGCCACCCGGAGCGGCGTGGTTGATGACACGGCGGACGTGTCTGTCGTGTCGGCGAAGAACCGCGCGCCGTTCGTCGTCGCCCACGAGATCGGCCACGTCCTCACCAACTACGGGCACACCGAGGTCTCGACCAGTTGGACGTTGCCTCAAGTCCAGTCGAACCTGATGCGGGAGTGGGCCAAAGAGGCGGACCAACTCGCGCCGCCCGTGGACACCACGAGCCAAGCGTATATTGACTGGAAGACCGCTCCCAAGCGGCTCGACCAGTCGCAGCAGAACTCCATCTGGGATCAGCGGACGGCCATCGTCAAGGACTTCATCCCGTGACCGGAGGGCGGATCGTGCGACACCCGGCGTGGTGGTATCTGGGCGTGCTCGCTCTGGTCGGGGCGGCGTACCTGATCGTCCTCGTAACCAACCGGCCGACCCGCCCGGCCGACGACCGCCCGCCCCCGCCGGTGCAGTTGGATCTACCTAGACAACCGGAGCTGCCGCCGTCCCCGTTCACCGCCCGCGAGCAGGTGATCTTACAGCACCTCGGCCGCGGGCCGGTGATTGACTACTCCCCGCCGACCCGTGCGGACGTGGAGCGGCAGGCGCGGTTGGACCGGGAGTTCGACTCGGCCGGCGGGAACAGCCCGGACGCCTTCCCGCTGTACCTCCGCCTGCTCGAGTGGTGTCCCCCGATCGACCCCAGCGTGGAGGCGAGCATCTTCAGCGAGGTGGCCCGCATTCCGGGCGATCGGGCGGCGTTCCGCCCGTTCGCGGTGGCCCGGCTGAACGACCCGAAGACGTCGGTCGCCAGCGCGGCCGTCCGCCTGTTGGGGCAGATCGGTACGCCTACAGAAGCAGCAGCGGTGACGAAGTTGTTCGACTACTACGAGTACGACTTCCCCGGAGAGAAGCGGGACGTGTACTTCTTCATGCAGGTGCTGACCACACTGGCGGCCATCGGCACGGAGGCCGAGATCCAAGCAATCAACGAGGCGAAGGCGAAGCACCTCCTGTGGGACCGGGACGACTTTTGGAAGAAGGCCGAGGAGTGCAAGGCGGCCATCCGCGAGCGGCTGGCGAAGGAGAAGGCGGACAAGAAGTAACTCGCAACGGTCACTTTGCCTCGAACACCTCCCCGCTAAACCGCCGGCTGTCCGCCCTGGAATTGTCCGACCGCGGG
Organism: Fimbriiglobus sp.; assembly: GCA_022841795.1. Lineage (GTDB taxonomy): Bacteria > Planctomycetota > Planctomycetia > Gemmatales > Gemmataceae > JALHQU01. The sequence goes on along the minus strand of JALHQU010000090.1, from coordinate 3,738 downwards.
AGGTGGCCCACCGGCCGCGTCCCCCTCCGGGCGTAAGATGGCATAGCACCCGTCGTAGCCCCGGAGCGCACCGTCATCATGCCCGGCCCGAACGTGTCCGAACCGTACAGCATCGAGTTCCTGGAGCGCGAGTACGAGGCGTTCCGCCAGAACCCGCACAGCGTGGACCCGTCCCTGTACTGGCTGTTCACCGGGGCCGACCAGTACGGCGGCGGCGGCGGGTTCGGGGCGAACGGGCACGCCGCCGGCAAGCCGGTGCCGCTGGCCGGGCTGAACGTGGACGCCCGGCTGCAGACCGCCGCTGTGCGGCTGATCAACTCATACCGGCTGTCCGGCCACCTGGTCGCCCGGTCCAACCCGCTGACCGAGCCGCCGGCCGACACCCCGTATGAACTCGACCCCCGCCGGTTCGCCGTCACCGACGCCGACCTGGATATTCCGATCGACGGGTCCATGTTGTTCGGCAACGACGGGCCGATCACGCTCCGCGAGTTGCTCACGGCGCTGAAGGAGACGTACTGCGGGAGTGTCGGGTTCGAGTTCATGCACGTGCAGAGTTTCGATGCGCGAAGCTGGCTGGCCCGGCAGATCGAGCCGTCGCACTTCCGGTTCGACCGCAAGCCGCAAGAGCGGGTCCGCACCCTGACGCTGCTGCGGCGGGCGGAGCTGTTCGAGAACTTCCTGCAAACGAAGTTCCTGGGCAAGAAGCGGTTCGGGCTGGAAGGCGGGGAGACGTTGGTGCCGGTGCTGGACGCGGTGATCCGCACCGGGGCGGAGCTGGGGGTGCGGGAGGTGGTCATCGGCATGGCCCACCGCGGCCGGCTGAACGTGCTCACCAACGTGCTCACCCTGCCCTACGACCAGTTGTTCGTCCAGTTCCTCGACCCGTACCACCCGGACGCGGTGGAGAACGACGGGGACGTGAAGTACCACCTCGGGCGGTCGGACGACGTGACCACCCCGGAGGGGCACACCGTCCACCTGACCGTCACCCCCAACCCCAGCCACCTGGAGGCGGTGAACCCGGTGGTGGAGGGGCGGGTGCGGTGCAAGCAGCGGCTGTACGCCGACCACGACCGCAAGGCCGGCATGCCGCTGCTCATCCACGGGGACGCGGCGTTCGCCGGCCAGGGGCTGGTGGCCGAGACGCTGAGCATGGCGAACCTGAAGGGGTACCGCACCGGCGGGACGATGCACGTGGTGGTGAACAACCAGATCGGGTTCACCACCCACCCGCGGGACGCCCGCAGCACCCAGTACTGCACCGACCTGGCCAAGTTCATCCACGCCCCCATCTTCCACGTGAACGCCGAGGACCCGGACGCGGCCGTGCGGATCGGCGAGCTGGCCACCGAGTACCGGCAGAAGTTCGCCTCGGACGTGGTCATCGACCTGGTGTGCTACCGCAAGATGGGGCACAACGAGAACGACGACGCCACCATGACCCAGCCGGCTGAATACCTGAAGATCGCCGACAAGTACCGCGACGGGCGGACCATCATCCCCATCTACACCGCCCGGCTGACCGCCGACGGGGTGGTGGCGGCCGAAGACGTGGAGCGGATCGACGCCGAGTACAAGGACGGGGTGCTGGAGGCGGCGCTGAAGGTAGCGAAGGAGAGCGGCGAGCAGGCGACGAACGACGGCAAGCCGCTCGCCCCGTTCATGCCGGGGTACGCCAGCCGGTGGGTGGGGCTGAAGCCGCGGTACACGCACGCCCCGGCGGACACCGCCGTGAAGGGGGAAACGCTCGACCGCATCGCCGACGCCCTGGTCGCGGTGCCGGACGGGTTCACCCTGCACAAGAACCTGCGGGACAAGGGGGCGGACGGCCGGTACCCGAGCAACGACAGCCCGTACCGCCGCCGCGACCTGATCAAGGCCCGCGGGGCCATCGACTGGGGCACGGCCGAGGCGCTGGCGTTCGGCTCGCTCCTGCTGGAGGGCCACCCGGTGCGGCTGAGCGGGCAGGACAGCCGGCGGGCCACGTTCAGCTTCCGCCACGCCTACTACTACGACGCGGCCACCGGGGCCGAGTTCGGCCCGCTGGCGAACCTCGGCCCGGACGCCGCCCCGTTCGACGTGTTCGACAGCTTCCTGAGCGAGGCGGCGGTGCTCGGGTTCGAGTACGGGTACAGCCTGGACGACCCGAACTCGCTGGTGCTGTGGGAGGCCCAGTTCGGCGACTTCGCCAACGGCGCGCAGGTGATGATCGACCAGTTCATCGCGTCCGGGGAATCGAAGTGGAACCGCAGCAGCGGGATCGTGCTGCTGCTGCCGCACGGGTACGAGGGGCAGGGGCCGGAACACTCGTCCGCTCGCCCGGAGCGGTTCCTGCAACTGTGCGGCGAAGACAACATGCACGTGTGCTACTTCTCCACCCCCGCCCAGTACTTCCACGCCCTGCGGCGGCAGGTGAAGCGGAACTTCCGCAAGCCGCTGATCGTGATGACCCCGAAGAGCTTCCTCCGCACCAGCACCAGCCCGGTGGACGAACTCATCTCCGACCGATTCCACGAGGTGCTGGACGACCCGGCGGTGAAGGATCCGGCCGCGGTGAAACGAGTGCTGCTGTGTACCGGCAAGGTGTACTTCGACCTGAAGGAGGCGCGGGACAAGACCGGGCGGACGGACGTGGCCCTGGTGCGGGTGGAGCAACTGTACCCGTGGCCGGCCGAGCAACTGAAGGCGGTGCTGGGCCGGTACCCGAACGCCGAGCGGGCGTGGGTGCAGGAGGAGAGCGAGAACAACGGGGCGTGGTTCTTCGTCGAGCCGCGGTTGTGGCGGCTGGGGTTCGGGGCGGAATACTGCGGCCGCGACGCCAGCGCCAGCCCGGCCGTCGGCTCCGAGAAGATGCACAAGCACGAACAGGCCGAACTGGTGGACGCCGCCCTGAACAAAGCGATGCCGTACCGGGTGGAGTGAAGCCGTCTTCGCCGTGACGGGAAGGAGCGGGGTTAGAAGCCCCGCTCCTTCCCGTCGCGGCGAATCTGCTGGTGGAGGGTTCGATGGGCCAGAGCGTGTCGTGGGTGATGAGCTATCACCGCCGGCCGCAGGGCGAGCGGGATCGCGTCGGCGGCCTGCCGGACCACCTGCCGCACGTGTGGCCGCGGTGCCAACTGTGTCAAGAGCGTATGGAGTTCGTCGGGCAACTGTACTCGTCCGATCGGTTGCCGCTCGACGGTCCGCTCGGCCTCCAGTTCTACGTGTGCGACGATTGCCGGGAGACGGGCAACGGCCAAGCCAACGACCGACTGCCGATCCACATGGAGATCCTCCTGCCGGGCGCCGCCGAGAACGTCGGGCGGGAAGGCGTGCGTTGCCGGAAGCAGCCGCTGCGGCACATCGCGTACACCCCGGTCGAGGACTCGATGGACCAGTGGGTGTTCCACCGGCGGCGGTTAGACGAGGAGGAACTGCCGGACCAGCACCTACGGTCGGACAAGGTGGGCGGGCTATTCCCCTACGACGGGTACGACGGACCAAAAATCACCCGCGGCAATCGGATGCTCGCCCAGTTCATCTGGGCGGCAGTAGGCGGGCCGATCTACCTGTACCACTCGTCCACGAGCGGGCTATACATGTGCCATTACCGCTAAAGCAGCCGTCTGGTTTTCAGCCGCGGAGCGGCGGGGGCCCGTAGCCAGGGGTGACGGAGCGAACGGAGTGAGCGCCGGAACCCCAGGAACACCCGGGAATGCAACAAGCCCCCGAGGGGCGGCGGTTGTCAGGCGCCCC
>JALHQU010000089.1 GCA_022841795.1 Fimbriiglobus sp. | reverse complement strand
CGACCGGAGGGTGTGAACCCTCCGGTCGCTCCCGCTCCCGGCTCGCCGGTTTCACCTCACCACCTGCTTGTCGCCGTCGTAGGTGATCGCCTTGTGCCGGTCGATCACCGCGTCCCAGTCCAGGCGGTGCGGCGGGTCCAGGAGCCAGCGGTACGCCACCGCCATCTGCCGGGCCGCCTCGTCGAACGGCACCCCGCCGAACCCGGTGCCCATCGCCGGCATCGCCACCGTTTCAATCTTCCGGTCGTCGGTGCGGTTGCGGTGGAACACCGCCACCAGCGCCGCGAACGTGGCCGCGTACACCTTCTCCGTGCCGGCGATCGACCCCGGCACCCGCATGGTCGGGGCGTGGCACAGGAACGGCAGTTTCGGGTCCTTCGTGGGCACGATGAACGCCGTGCCGACCGGCTGTTCGCCGAGGTAGTCGGACAGGATGCGGTGTTGCACCGCCCGCATGATCCGGTCGCCGAACCGCTGGACGATCACCGCGTCGATGCCGGCGGTCATCATGCCGTAGGAGTTGCCGGCGGTGACGAAGCAGTCGTGCGGGTCGAGGTCTTCGAACCGGGTCTGCACGACGCGAACACGGGGCAGGCCGGCGAAGCGGTCGCGGAACGCCTCACACGCTTCGGCGTCCGGGTGGACCAGCCAGAGGGAAGGGAACATGCCGCCGATTGTACCACGACGGCCGGTGGCCGAGACCCGCATTCACCCCTCACAGACCGGCCGCGGGCGGGTGGGCACCGTCATTCGAAGAAGGTTCTGACCGGCACGCGGAAGTCGGGGAACAATTCCGGCAGCACCAGATCCTCGCCGACGCCGAACGAGCGGTTGAAGAACTCCTCGCTGTACGCCATGATCGTCGTCTGCTCCGGCCACGCCACCAGCACCACCCGCACCCCGGCGGCGAGATATTCACCCACCTTGGCCATCACTCGGCTGGTCCGCTCGGACGGCGACCGCACCTCGACCACCAGTTCCGGGGTCGGCCAGTACCCATCAGGAAGTGGACCACGGGGAACCCGCTCGTAGCTGTGGTAGGCCACGTCCGGCCCGCGGGTCGTGTCCGGCCCGCGCTCGGTGACGACACCCGCGTCGCCCGACACAACCCGACCGAGGTCGTGCTGGAGGACGTACAGGCTCAGGTGGAGGGAGAATTTCGTCAGGACGTACCCGTGGGTCGAACTGGGGCTGGGCATCTCAACGATCACTCCTTTGACGAGTTCGGTGATCCGCCCGTCGTCGGGCAGGGCGAGGTACTCCTCGGCGGTGAGCAGCTTCGGCGGCGGGCTGGTGACGGCGGACATGCGAGCGCTCCTGCGGTGAACCCCCGCGAGTGTAACAGGCCATCCGGTTCGGGTGAACCCCGGCAATCGGGCCGGGAGTGCTCTGCTCGCCCCGCGAGCGGACTGAATTCCGCTCGCGGGGCGAGCAGAGCATGCTTTGTCGCAAACCTCACGCTTTGGAACACCCCCTCACCCGCTCCGGTCGCTGCACTCCCCGGATCGACCTCTCCCCCGCGAGCGGGGGAGAGGTGGGGGCGGTCGGCCGTCGAGGAACGTGAACCCGTGAGCCGGCGAGCCAACCCCTCTCCCCTGCGGAGCGGGGGAGAGGGCAAGTTCGGCGCCAGCCGAGCGCGGGTGAGGGGGTCTTCTGGGGATTTCGACAGAGTAAGCAGAGCACTATTGAAACGCCCCGTGCTGCCGCCGCCGATCCGACGTGAACTCCTCGGCGGTGCCGCGGGCGATCAGTTCGTACAGCGTGGCCTGCTTGTCCCCGTACTTCCGCAGGATGCGGCCGAGCCGCTGCACGTTCTCCTTCACGCTGCCCGACCCGCTCAGCACCACCCCGACGCTCGCCGCGGGTACGTCCACCCCCTCGTTTAGCACCTGGCAGGCCACCAGCACCGTGTACTCCCCGCTGTGGAACCGCTCCAGGATCACCTTCCGCTCCTTCGCCTTCGTCTGGTTGGTGATGGCCGGCACCAGGTACTGGCGGGCGATCTGGTACACGGTGGCGTTGTCGGCGGTGAAGATGATCGCCCGCTCGCCGGCGTGGTCGGTCAGGATCTTCTCCAGCGCCTTGAACTTGCCGCTCGCCTGCCGCTCGATCCGCTTCTGCTCGCGGTACGCCCGCAGCGCCTCCCACCCGTCGGCCGTCTTGCTCGCCTCGAAGATGAACCTTTGCCAGCCGTTCGGCCCGCTGATGTTGATGCCGCGGTCGGCCACCCACCGGCGGTACGCCTCGCGGTTGGTGCGGTACGCCTCCTCCTCGGCCGGGGTCAGATCGACGAACACCAGCCGGGCGGTGTAGTCGGCCAGGTACTCGCCGGACATCTCCTGGATTTCCCGCCGGTACACGATCGGGCCGATCAGGTCCGGGAACAGCGCCTCCCCGCCGTCCTGCCGCTCCGGGGTGGCGGTCAGGCCCAGGCGGAACGGGGCGAGGCTGCCGATGGCCGCCTCCTGGAACGTGCTGCCGGGCAGGTGGTGCGCCTCGTCGAACACCAGCAGGCCGAACTTGTGGCCCCAGCGTTCGAGGTGGATGTACGCCGAGTCATACGTCGTCACCGTCAGCGGCTTGAAGTCGTAGTACCCGCCGCCGAGCAGCCCGACCTCGATGCCGAACATCTTCTCCAGGTCGGCGTACCACTGGTTCATCAGCACCAGGGTGGGCACCACGATGAGCGTCGGCCGGTTCGCCTTCTCGATGGCCATCGCCCCGGCGAAGCTCTTGCCGGTGCCGGTGGGCAGCACCACCACCCCGCGGCCGCCGGCCCGCCACCACGCCTGCACCGCCTCCGCCTGGTGCGGGTGCGGGGTACGGTCGGACTTCACCGCCCACCCGAGCGGTTTATTGTCCCACCCGCGGGCGGCGTCGGTGTACGCCAGTTGCTCCCGCTTCAGGTGTTCGACGATGCCGCGGTAGAACCGCCCCTGGGCGCGGTGGGTGGACGTGCGGGGGTCGAACCGCACGCCGGGCAGGGCGGCGAGGTCGAACCCGGATGGCCCGCCGGCCACGATCACCGTGCCGCGGTCGTAACTCAACTCGAACGGGGTGTCGTCTGGCATGTGGGGATTATCGCCGGGGCAGGCGGCGGGGGGAATGGCGGATGGTAGGAGACCTCACCCCCCGGCCCCCTCTCCCACGGGGAGAGGGGGAGATAGAGCCTGTCTTCGCCGTGACTGAAAGAAGCGGTGGATGCTCAGCCGCTCCTTTCGGTCGCGGCGAAGAGCGGAGGCGATCGGCCGTTGAACACCCCCTCTCCACTTTGGAGAGGGGGCCGGGGGGTGAGGTCTTTTCGCCACCACCGGCGGACTCACGTCGCGCCGTTCGCCGTATGATTCCCCCATGAACATCGGCGTCTTCGGCGGCACGTTCGACCCGATCCACACCGGGCACCTGATCCTGGCCGAGCGGTGCCGGGAGGAGGCCGGGCTGGATCAGGTGTGGTTCCTGGTCAGCTACGTCCCGCCGCACAAGACCGACCGCCAGATCACCCGGTTCGAGCAGCGGTGCGAGATGGTGACGCTCGCCACCACCGGCCAGCCGGCGTTCCGGGTCGAGCCGATCGAGAAGGAGTTGCCGCCGCCGAACTACACCGCCCACACGTTCGCCGAACTCCAGGCCCGCCACCCGGCCCACTCGTTCGCCCTCATCATCGGCGGGGACAGCCTGAACGACTTGCCGGGGTGGTACAAGCCGGCCGAGGTGGTGCGGCTGGCGAAGCTGGTAGCGGTGCCGCGGCCGGGGGTGACGCTGGCATCGGCGGCGGAACTGGCGGCGCGGATCGGCGTGACCGCCAATCAGGTGCGGTTGCAGGTGGTCGAGTGCCCGCAGGTGGACATCGCCAGCCGGGACATCCGCAAGCGGGTGGGCGAGGGGAAGACGGTGCGGTTCCTGATGCCGCGGGGCGTCGAGGAGTACGTCCGCGAGCGGAAGCTTTACAAGTAGGTGCCGCGAGCCGAGCGGCACCCGGAGGACATCTCATGTACCCGTCGGGCACCTGGATCGGTTACTGGGCGCAGCAGGGTTACGGCCGCCAGCCGATGAAGGAGTTCGAACTGCACTTCCGGCCGGACGGCACCGTGACCGGGCACGGGGTAGACGTGGTCGGGCGGTTCACGTTCGGCGGCGAATGGGACCGCACCACCGGCCGGGTGCAGATGGTGAAGCAGTACCTGGGCAAGCACCAGGTTCACTACGACGGCCGGCCGGACGGCGAGGGCAGCATCACCGGCACATGGGCCATTCAGTTCCGCGACGTTGTTTACGACAGCGGGCCGTTCGGCCTGTCCCCGCACCTGCCCAAGCCGACCGGTGACGAGCCGATTCAGGAAATCCGGTGAACCGGCGGCGTCAGCCGCCTGGGTGGTGAACCGCGGGCGTCAGCCGCCTGGGTGGTGAACCGCGGGCGTCAGCCCGCCGGGTCGAACCACCCGCGGGCTGACGCCCGCGGTTCACCAAATCCCCCGTGCCGTTTCCCCGCCGCCCGCCTCTCTTCAATCATGACCGCCAAGCCGCTGCCGTCGGTGCTGGCAACCCTCGGCGGGCGGGCGTCCGCCGCGCCGGACGCCGACCTGCTCGCCCGGTTCGTCGCCGGCGACCAGCCGGCGTTCGCCGAACTGGTCCGCCGGTACGCCCGGCTGGTGTGGCGGGTGGCCCGCACCCGCTGCCGGTCCGAGTCCGCCGCCGAGGACGTGTTCCAGGCGGCGTTCGTCGTCCTGTCCCGCAAGGCCGCGTCGATCCGCTCCGGGGCGGCGCTCGCCGGGTGGCTGCACCGCACCGCCCACCGCCTGGCCGTCCGCGCCGCCCGGAAGGAACGGCCCGCCGTTCCGCTTCACGCTGACACCCCGGTGTCAGCCGACCCGCTCGACGCCCTGACCGCCCGCGAACTGCTGTCCGCCGTGGACGACGAGCTGGCGAAACTGGCCGACGCCGAGCGGGCGGTGCTGGCCCTGTGCGGCATCGACGGGCTGACGAACGACGAGGCGGCGAAGCGGCTGGGCACGACGGCCGGGTCGGTGAAGGGGCGGCTGGAGCGGGCGCGGGCAAAACTTCGGCTACGGCTGGACGCCCGCGGGCTGACCCTACCGGCGGTGGCCCTCGGGCTGCTCGGCGGGCCGACGGCACCGGCGGTGCAAGCGGCGCTGGCGATCCCGTTCGGCGGGGCGATCCCACCGGGCGTCGAACGACTCATCGCGGAGGGGCTGGGCATGAGCGGCACGTTCACGAAGGCCACGCTGCTGCTCGCCCTGGTGGGCGTGCTGGTGGCGGTCGGCGGGGGCGAACCCGCCGCGAACCGGGCGACCGCCGCCCCGGTGCCGAAGGACGGGAAGGACGACGGGCTGATCTGGACGCACAACACGAAGACCGGCGCCCTGACGGCGTACACCCCGGACGGCAAGAAGGAGAAGGAGTTGACCCTGCAGGACGGGCCGCACTTCCTCGGCCTCACCCCGGACGGCACAAAGATCGCCTTCGCCGGGAAGGCGGGGAAACTCGCCGACCCGGACACCGGCGGGATGACCCTGCACCTCCGCGACATCACCGACAAGACCGACGGCACCGACACCGGCCTCGGGTACAAGCCGGGCGACAACTTCCACTGGTCGCCGGACGGCAAGAAGGTGGCCCGCGTCCGGTTCATCGCCGACAAGCGGGTGAACGCCCTCTTCCACTTCCACCTGGCGTATGACCTGACGGCGAGAAAGGGGGAGGAGATTCCGCCGCCCGACAACCACTACCTGATCGGGTGGGCCGCCGACGGGAAGACGTGGCTGTTGCACGAGTACGTGCGGGCCGATCTGCGGAACCCGAACCTGCCGCGGTACCGGGTGATGTCCATGCCGGCCGGCGGAGGAGATGTCACCCCACTGTGCGACGCCGCCTCCCTCACCACGTTCGAACCGGCGGACGGCACGGCGTTCCACGCGGTCGGTCACGCCCACAAGAACCCGGCCGACGATAACGAAGACGCCACCTACCGCCGCTGGTTCCGGGTGAGCGACGGACGGGCCGACCTGGTGAAGCAGTTCGACGACTTCGACTCGATCGACCTCCGCTCCTCGCCGGACCGCAAGCGGGTGGCCGTCCTCGGGCAGACCGGCCGGGACGAGGCGAGCGACACCGTGCTGCTCGTGTACGGCTCCGACGGGACGAACGAACAGAAACTCGTCACCCTGAAAGGGGACGGCCCGAACACCCGGTTGCTCGGCTGGTTCCCCAAGCACGCGGACGCCCGCAAGCGGAACGCCCCGGTACCGAAGAAGGCGGAGCCGGAGAAGCTGGTGGTGTGGTCGGAACCGATGAACCCGCGGAAGGGGTTTGCCACCACCCACGGCATCTGGACGCCGGACGGCAAGCACGTCATCACCGGCGGGCAGGTGCCGGGGGCGAAAGGGGGCGAGTGGCCGGGTGAACTGCGGGTGTGGAACGCCGAGACCGGCAAGCTGATTCACACCCACCACGGGGAGATCAGCTACGTCACCCGGCCGACCACGGTGGCGATAACCCCGGACGGGAAGACGCTGGCCGTCGTTGGGTACGGGAACGCCCAGCCGCGGCGATTCGTTCTCGACCTGTTCGACTGGGGCGAGGAGAAGCCGAAAGCCAGCCTGAAACTGAACACCCCGCTCACCGGGGTGCTGCTGTCGGACGACGGGAAAGCGGTGTTCACGCTCGACATGCGGGGTGCTCTGTCGGCCCGCGACCTAAAAACCGAAAAGCTGCTCTGGTCCACCGCGATCGGCGGGAACGAACTGAGCTGGGGGCTGGCGTTCTGGAATGAGGGGAAGGAACTGCTCGCGGCGGACGAGGGCGGGAACGTGCGGCGGTTCGACGCGGCCACCGGCCAGGGGCTTCCGCCACTCGGCAAGTTCGACATCAAAGCGCTCGGCCTGAACGTGTCGAAGGACGAGAAGCGGGTGGCGGTCGGCGGGTACGCCGGCAAGGGGCCGGTCGTCATCGACTGCAAGGACGGCCTGGCGGGCGAGTTCCGGAGCATGAAACTCCCCGCCGGCGTGCAGGCGAACCAGGTGTGCCTGTCGCCGGACGGCCAGCACCTCGCCGTCGCCTGTTCGGGCAAGGAGAACGCGCTGAAGGTGTTCGACGCCGCCACCGGCGACCTGCTGGCCGAGGGGAAGGAACACACGGGGGTCGTCAGCGCGGCACAGTTCTCGCCCGACGGCACGCGGCTGCTGACGGTCGGCGTGGACGCCATCAAAGTGTGGAACGTGAGCGAGCTGATGAAGCCGGAAGCCGAACGGGGCAAGACGGCCGACACCCGCCGGAAGAACGCCCCGGTGCCGAAGGGGGTGAAGAAGGATCCGACCGCGTGGGGCGAGGTGCAGGGCGGGCTGCAAGCCGGGCTGCGGATGCCGGGCGGAACGACGGTCGCGGCTGGGCAGTCGGCCGAGATGCAGGTGGTGGTGCGGAACGTCGGCCAAAAAGCGGTCGCCGTGAAATACGACGAGCAGTCCACGAACCACTCCCTGCGCGGCCGGCGAGTGGAAAGCGTGATCACCCTCGAACCCCTGGTCATGGATGAAATCCGAGGTCCGGCCCCCACGCTCCGGGCAACGACACTCGAACCGGGCGAGGAACTGGTTCGGTGGACGGTTCAAATTCCGGACGGCACGATCGCCGAGCGTGAGAACCGAACCTGGGTGACGGCCGCCCCGCCACCCGGCCGGTATCAGTTCGAGATGAAGCACATCCGCGGTAGAATCGTCGCCCCTTTGCGAGGTCGCCCGGCGTTCGATCGACTCGGCACCGGCACGCTGGCGGTGACGCTGAAGTAGCCGTAGCGGGAATAAGTAGTAGGCACACTCCGTGTGCCGTTCTTGTGCGAAGAACGACACACGGAGTGTGCCTACTACTTATTGGCCGCCGCCATGCTCCCCCCGCTCTCCCCGTTCGACCCGTCCCTGCCGCTGGAGCGGGCGCACACCCTGCCCGCCAGTTGGTACACCGACCCGGCGGTCCACATCGCCGAGCGGACGCACATCTTCGGCCGGAGTTGGCAGTTCGTCGGCCGGGCCGAACAGGTGACGAAGCCGGGGCAGTACGTCACTGCCGACATCGCCGGCGAGCCGGTGCTGGTGGTGCGGGGCGACGACGGCGTGCTGCGGGCGTTCTTCAACGTGTGCCGGCACCGGGCGTCGCCCATCCTGAACGACGAAGCCGGGTGCGTCGGCAAGCTGCGGTGCCGCTACCACGGGTGGACGTACGACCTGGCCGGGCGGCTGAAGGGCACCCCCGAGTTCGACGGGGTGTGCGACTTCGCCAAGGACGCCAACGGGTTGGTGCCGGTCGGCGGGGTGGCGGCGTTCGGCCCGTGGGTGGTCGTTCAGGTGGAGACGCCCTCTGAAGCGCCCGGCGATTATTTCGCCCCGTTCGCCGGAGACCTCACCCCCCGGCCCCCTCTCCAACGTGGAGAGGGGGTGTTCAAGAGCGAAATGCAGTCGGAGGAACCCGGATTCTCACCGTGTGCAGTCGCGGAGACTTCGGAAAGTTCGGCCGTTGAACACCCCCTCTCCACGTTGGAGAGGGGGCCGGGGGGTGAGGTCTCGGGCCTAAGCTGGCACGCCCGCCGGTCCTACGACCTGGCGTGCAACTGGAAGGTGTACGTCGATAACTACCTGGACGGCGGGTACCACGTGAACACCGTCCACCCGGCGCTCGCCGGGGCGATCGACTACCAGCAGTACCGCACCGACGTGTTCCCGCGGTGCAGCGTGCAGACCAGCCCGCTGAAGGCGGCCGGCGGGGCGGTCGGGGCCACCCGCACCGGCGACGCCGCGTACTGGTGGCTGTGGCCGAACTTCATGGTGAACATCTACAGCGGGGTAATGGACACCAACCTGGTGCTGCCGCTCGCCCCGGACCGCTGCCGGGTGATCTTCGACTTCTATTTCGCACCGGGGACGGACGAGGCGTTCATCGCGAACAGCGTGGCGGTGGCCGACCAGGTGCAGGCCGAGGACGTGTTGATCTGCGAGCAGGTGCAGCGGGGTCTGGGCAGCCGCAGTTATTCGACGGGGCGGTTCAGCGTGAAGCGGGAGATCGGCGGGTACGCCTTCCACCGGCTGGTAGCGGAAGCCGTTGGTGTCCCGCCTTCAGGCGGTCTTGAGTGAACCGGCGGTGTGAGCCGCAGATCGGGTGAACCGCGGGCGTCAGCCCGGCGGGTTCGGAACACACCCGCGGGGCTCACGCCCGCGGTTCACCAAGGAAGACCGGCTAAAGCCGGGACACCAACAAAGGACACCGACAAAGGCGACCGCCATCACCCCGCCCGCCCGCCGCGGGGCCGCACCGCCGCGTACACCCCGAGCAGCGTCGCCAGGATCGCGCCGCCGCCGATCGCCCACAATAGCCAGTCGGTGTCGTTCGCCGGCGGGGGCGGCGGGGCGGGGCTGGCGCGGTCCGGGAAGTTCCACGCCCGCGGGGCGTCGTCCGGCGGGGTGCCGGCCCCGCCGGTGAGCGCCAGCATGCCCGGCCAGTCGAACGGCGGCGCGGAAGTGGTGACGGTGATCCCCGGCGGCGGGGGCGGGAGCGCCGCCCGCCCGGCCGCGTACGCCCCGCCGATCACCGCCAGCCGGCCGGTGTTCGACGAGATGTAGCGGACCGGCTGGCCGGTCGTCACCCCGTTGCCGACGACGACGGGCGGGCGGTTCACCCCGACCGGCGGGGGGATGATCGGCATCCGCGGGGGCGGGGTCGGCGGACGGGGCGGGGGAACGACCGGCGGGCGGGCGAACTGGGCCGCCGCCGGCGCGGCGACGAGCAGGGTCAGGAGCCAGCCGAGCGAAACGGGGCGGGCCATCCGAACACCCTCCGGCCGGGGGACGTGCAAGAGTCGGACACCGATACGGTATCCTTCCCGTCGGCGGACGCAAGCGGGCGGGTTGGTGTCTTGTTAGCCCGACGCGCGAGCGAGGGTGAGTCGCGGTTGGCCCCTCGCTCGCGCGTCGGGCTAACAACACCTGCGGACACCAGCGAAGACCGAACCTCCCGCCCGCCGGCCGGGTCTTCCTTCTTTCGTGCCCTACACTGACCTCACCCCTCGCACGGAGCCTCCTCGGGTGCCGACCTCCTCGCAGTTCCGGTCCGGCCTGGCGTTCGGGATGGTCGCGTACCTGTGCTGGGGGGCGGTGCCGCTGTACTTCGCCCAGGTGAAGGACGTGCCGGCCCCGGAGATCCTGGCCCACCGCATCGGCTGGTCGATGCCGCTCATGCTGGCGGTCACGCTGCTCACCCCCGGCGGGGTGGCCAAGCTGTGGGCCGTGTTCCGCTCCCGTCGGCTGCTCCTCACCCTGCTCGTGTCCGCCACCTTCCTGTCCGGCAACTGGCTGCTGTACATCCACGCGACCGTCACCCACCGGGTGAGCGAGGCCAGCCTCGGGTACTACATGATGCCGGTGGTGAACGCCTTCCTCGCCACCCTGTTCCTGGGCGAGCGGCTGCGGCCGGCGCACTACCCGGCCCTCGCGCTCATCAGCTTCGGGGTGGCCCTGCCGTTCGTCGTGCAGGGGGTGTTCACCTGGCTGGCGGTGGCCCTGCCGGTGACGTTCGGGCTGTACGGGCTGCTCCGCAAGAAGATGCCGGTGGACAGCGGCACCGGGCTGACGGTGGAGACGCTGCTGCTGGTGCTGCCGTGCGCCGGGTACGTCGGGTTCAAGATGTGGGACGGCACGGCGGTGTTCGGCCGCGACCTCGCCCTGAGCGGGTGGCTGGCGTTCGGCGGGGTGGTGACGGTGGTGCCGCTCCTCACGTACACGCTCAGCATCCGCCGCATCCCGCTGGTCACGCAGGCGATGATCCAGTTCGTGTCGCCGACGGTGCAACTGCTGTTGGCGGTGACGGTGCTCGGCGAGTGGGACGCGATGACCTGGGACAGGTGGGCGGCGATGGGGTGCGTGTGGGTGGCGTCGGCGGTGTTCATCGCCGACGCGGTGGTGCAGAACCGCCAGGCGCGGCGGGCGGTACAACCGCGGCCGGAACCGGCCGAGCCGGTGGGGGCGCGGTGAGCGGTCACTCCAGGTAACTGTCTTCGGCCGCACGCGAGTAGCTGGCGTCCAAGTCCACCGTCACGTCCACCCGGTCGGAGATGGGCAGCACCACCGCCGGCAGGGGTTGACCGACGGTGAGCGGTTCGGCCCACACCGCCAGGAACCGCCCGCCGTCCGGGGTCGGGCCGCCGACGCGGTACGACACCGCCGACGGCGCGGGCGGCTCCGGCAGTCGGGTCTGGAGTTCGGCCGCCAGCCGCTGCGGGAACGAGAACCCGACCGGCCGGCGGTGGACGTCCACAATCAGCAGATGAACCCCGCCTTGCAGGTAGCCGAGGTAGCGGGTGGTGTACACGTCGCGGGCAGACGGGCGGTCCTTGTTCCGGGGGAAGATGAGTTCCACCACCGCCACCAGCCGCCCGTTCCGCTCCACCTGCACTGACAGGTCTTCGTCCAGCAGGGTCGTGGTGACCGCCACCTCGGCGTCCGGCGCCCGCACCGAACCCGCGGCGGGCGGGGCCGGGTGCGGGACGCCGTTCGTCACCGCCACGTCCGGGTGTCGCGGGTCGCCGCCGATGCTGACGGTCGGACTCGTCCCGATGACCGCCCGGTAGCCGGCCGGCAGTTTGGTGCGGAGCTGCCGGGCGATCTCGGTCATCCAGTAGGTGTGGAACCCGTCGAAGTTGTCGCGGTCGGCCCAGTCGTGGAGCGGCATCGGCGATCCTCCCGGTACGGGGTCATTCTACCACGTCCGGGAACGAACGAACCCCGGCGACGGCCGGGGTTCGTCTGGGAGCGGGTCGCCCGTCGCCCGTCACTTCTTGCCGGCTTTGGTGTTCGTCCGCACCTTGGCCCGGCCTTCGTTCTCGACCACCAACTCCTCGCTCTGCACGTCACCCTCCACCGTCTGCTGGGAGGTCGTCTTCCGCTTGCCGACCGCCACCTCCTCCTTCACCACCGTCTCCTTCGACACCTTCACCCGCTCCTCCCGCGTCGGGATGCGGATCTCCTCCGCCCGGATGCTGCCGTCGGCCGCCCGCTTGCCGTTCGCCGGCCGCCGCTCGATCACCACCTCTTCGCTCTCCACCGGCACGCTGAACTTCTGGTGCTTGGTGTGCACCTCTTTGCGGACTTTCACGTCCCCCTGCTTCACGCTCTCCTTGTCCGCCCGCAGGTGTTCTTCGCGGAGCTGGATCACCCGCCCGTCGGCGGTGCGGAACTCCCCCTCTTCCGCGATGTTCGCCCGGTCGGCACGAACCGCCTCCCATGCCGCGCGGTCGAACCCGCTGTGCCGGTGCAGGACGGTGCGAGCCTCGGCGGCTCGCTCGCTCGGGTTGCTGACCGTCACCAGGTAACGCCCGGCCCCCACCTCGGTCTCGTAGAACGACGCGTCCTCCTCCGGGATACCCCAGCCGATGAGCGCGCCGGCCAACCCGGCCGCCGCCGCCCCGCCGGCCGCGCTGACCAGAGCCGCCGCCAGCGGGCCGATCGCCAGGATCGGGCCGATCACCGGGATCACCCCGAACGAGATGCCGAGCGACACCAGCCCGGCCACCCCGGCCCCGGCGGCCACGCCGATGGCCGCCCCTTCCCCGGCGTAAGTCTCGTCCGCGGCACCAGTTTTGACCGTCTTCCCGTCCTCCCCGCGGTAGATCATGCCGATGTCCGAATCCTCGAACCCGGCTTCCTTCAACTCCTCCACTGCCCGCTCGGCCCGAGCCTTCGATTCGAACACGCCGACGACGGCGTCGTGCTTCTTTTTGCGATTCGGCATGGCTCCCACCTCCGGGCGAACTCCTGAACGTCCCCGTTTCGGGGATCCGTTGGGAAGGTCCGCAAGAGCGGTGCCGACAGCCGTGGGGAAATGAACGGTTCAAGCCAACCTGTCGGTCCTGCCGATCTTGCCGGGGTGGGCGTTTCCCCCGCCGCTCCCCCCGGTTGCCCCGCCCGCGATGAGCTACCTGGTCCACCTCGACGCCTTCCACGGCCCGCTCGACCTGCTCCTGTATCTGGTGAAGCGGGACGAGGTGGACGTCCTCGACATCCCCATCGCCCGGCTGGCCGACCAGTTCCTCGACCACCTGCGGGTGGTGCAACACCTGGACGTGGAGCTGGCCGGCGAGTTCCTGGTGGTGGCCGCCACCCTGATGGAGATCAAGAGCCGCACCCTGGTGCCGGACGACACCCCGCCGGACGCCGACGACGACGGGCCGGACCCGCGGCGGGAGCTGGTGAAGCAACTGCTCGAATACCGGCGGTTCAAGGAGGCGGCGCGGGAGCTGGAGGAGCGGGCGGAGTCGCACGCGGCGTTCCTGCCGCGGGTGCAGCCGGACGAGCCGGCCAGGTCCGGTGCCCCGGCGGTGCGGGCGGTGGAGCTGTGGGACCTGGTGAGCGCGTTCGCCCGGCTGATGCGGGAGACGCAGGCCAGCCAGCCGCAGACGGTGGTGGTGGATGACACCCCGCAGCACGTGTACGAGGAGGAAATCCGGCTGCGGCTGCGGGCCGAGGGGCGGGTGTCGTTCCTGGACCTGTTCACCCCGCCGCACCACCGCGGCCGGCTGATCGGCCTGTTCCTGGCGGCGCTCGAACTCATCCGCCGGTTCGAGGTGTGGGTGGAACAGCCGGAGCCGTTCGGCGACATCTGGCTGAGCGTCCCGCGGTGATTTGGTGAACCCCGCCCGCAAGGGCGGTGGGTGCGTGGTTGCTGGCTCGCACCCACCGCCCTTGCGGGCGGGGTTCACCCGGATCGGGGCAAACTCCCCTAGTCAGCGGCACTTCCTCACGCTATGTGGCCCCCCTCACGCGGCGAGTTGACGGCCGCGGTGCATCCCGGCAGGGCCACACATGACGTTCGCACACAGCCTGAAGCGGTTCGGGGTCGGGGCGGTGCTCGCCGGGGCAGTGGCGGCCGGGGCGGTCGCCGCCGACCCGCCGGCGAAGCTCACGCTGCCGGCGTCCGACATCACCCCGGTGGCGGCCAAGGTGACGTCCGCCGAACCGGCGGTGAACGGGGCGGAGGCGCTGCCGAAGGCGCTGGCCGAGGCGAGGGCGGTGTACGCCAAGACCCGCGACTACAGCGGGTACATGGTGCGGCAGGAGCGGGTGGGTGGCAAACTCCAGCCCGAGCAGACGGCCGAGATCCGCGTGCGGACCGAGCCGTTCGCCGTGTACACCAAGACGCTGGCGCCCAAGCCCCTGCTCGGGCAGGAACTGGCGTACATGACCGGCAAGAAGGACGACAAGGTGCGGGTGCGGGCGGCCGGCATCGCCGGGGTGGGCGGGTTCCTGACGGTGAACGCCGACGACCCGAAGGCGAACGTGGACAGCCGGCACAAGATCACCGACACGGGCATCGGGGCGGTGCTGAAGCGGGTGGACGCGGCGATGGACGCGGAGAAGAAGGCGAAGACCAGCCCGCAGATCCTGGTCGGCGAGTACAAGTTCGACAACCGCCCGTGCACCCGGTACGAGGTGTTCTGCGAGCGGCCGCACATGAGCCGGTACGCCTACCGGGTGGTGGTGTACTTCGACACCGAGCTGAAGCTGCCGGTGCGGATGGAGGCCTACGACGCGCCGAAGGGGGCAGAGACGAGCGGCGAGATGATCGAGTGCGTGAGCTTCGTTAGCCTGAAGGTGAACGGCGGGCTGGGCGACGCGGTGTTCGAGAAATAACCGGCGTCCTTCTCGGGGGAGAGGGGTTCGGGGGAGCGGCGGGTCGTCGCGGGCAACCGCGGCCGACCCGCCGCCGTTTTCTTTGGCGAACCCCGACCGCAAGGTCGGTGGGTGCGAGCCAAGCTCACACGCACCCACGGCCCTGGCGGGCCGGGTTCGCCAGAATTATCCCAGCCGGCTGGCGACGAGCGTGATGTTCTGCCCGCCGAAGCCCAGGCTGTTGCTGGCGACGTGTCGGACGCCCTTCACCTCCCGCGCCGCGTTCGGGATGTAGTCCAGGTCGCACTTCGGGTCCGGGTGGTGCAGGTTCATGGTCGGCGGCAGCACCCCCCGCCGCATGGCCGTAATTGCGATGATCAGTTCCACCGCCCCGCCCGCGGCGATCAGGTGCCCGAGCATGCTCTTGGTGCTGGACACCGGCACCTTGTACGCCGCCTCGCCCAGCGCCGCCTTCACCGTCAGCGTCTCCGTCTCGTCGTTCGCCGGGGTGCTGGTGCCGTGCGCGTTGATGTACCCCAGGTCGGCTGGGGCGATGCCGGCGTCCCGCATGGCGTCCTTCATCGCCCGGCTGGCCCCGCGGCCCTCCGGGTGCGGGTCGGTCATGGCGTGGGCGTCGCCGGTGGTGCCGTACCCGGTCAGTTCGGCGTAGATCGGCGCCCCCCGCTTCAGCGCGTGTTCGTACTCCTCCAGGATCACCACCCCGCCGCCCTCGCCGAGTACGAACCCGTCGCGGGTGGCGTCGAACGGCCGGCTGGCCGTCTGCGGGCTGTCGTTGCGGGTCGAAAGTGCCGTCAGCAGGTTGAACCCGGTGACGCCGAACGGGTGGATCATGGAGTGCGACCCGCCGGCGGCGAACACGTCGGCGTCGCCGTGGCGGATCATTTCGGCCGCCTCGCCGATCGCCTGCGCGCTGGCCGCGCACGCCGTCAGGCAGGTGAAGTTCGGGCCGAGCAGGTCGAACTCCTCCGCCAGGTGGCCGGCGCTGGTGTGCATCTCCAACTCGGCCTCGACCGGGGCGTTCAGGTGTTTGGCGGCGTAGGCGGCGAACTTGCCGGGGTCCACCTTGTACCCGCTGGCGTCGGCCGCCGCGGCACACCCGCCGACCACCGTGTGGAAGTCCTCGCTGCCCTCGCCGGACCCCATGTACACGCCGATGCGGGTGCGGTCGCCGGTGGCCGGCAGGTTGGCGTCATCCAGCGCCTGCTTCGCCGCGGCCAGGGCGAACCGGGTGTTCACCCCGCACGTGTCGAACCGGGCGGCGCCCGGCAGGAACTTGCCCAGGTCGAACCCCTTCACCTCGGCGGCGAAGGTGGTGGGGAAGGTGCGGGCGTCGAAGTGGGTGATGCGGTCGATGCCGCTCTTCCCTTCGAGCAGGGCGGCGAACATCTCGGCCACGGAATGCCCGAGCGGGGTGACGACCCCCATGCCGGTGATGACCACGCGACGACGCATGAACGCACTCCGTACCTGTTGTGCCGACCGTCACTCGCCCGGTTCGATCCCGAGCGTCAATCGAACCCCGGAAGCGGCGGCGTAGTCGCCCAACAGCTTCCACGTCGGGTTGAGCAGGGCGCCCGCCTCCAACCCGACCACCACGTCTTCCGACACGCCACACGCCGCGGCCACATCCGCTACCGACTGCCCGGCCGACTCCCGCCGCCGTTTGATCTCGGTCACAAGCCGCCGCATCGTGTCGGTGAAGCGGACCGCCTCCCCCGTGACCGCGGCCGGCGGGCCGTCGAGGTGCCGGGTGGCGATGGCCCGCTCGCGGGCGGCGGCCAACTTCGCCCGCAACTCCGGCGGGGCGTCGGCCGGGTTCAGCCGGTGGGCCGGCACGGTGGGGGTCGCCATATCGGGTTCCCTCAGTTCGGTTCGGGCACTTCGTAGGCGGTGACCGGGTAGACGACCGCCGGGTCGGCGGACACCAGTTCCCACACGACGATGACGTGCCGGCCGGTGTTCGTGGTGCCGAACTTGCACGGCCGCCCGGTCGAAGCCGACGTGTCCACCGGGATGGTCGGGTCGAGGAGCACGCTCTCGACTTCCTCGGTGGTCAGACCGTGTTCGGCGATGTGGGCGACGTTCCCGGCCTCGTCGTCCGGGTCGTCCCACGCGACCAGCACGTCGTCCATGTCGAGCGACTCTACGGCGTATTGTACCCCACACCTACCCCCACTTCCGCACCACCGCCGCGGCGCACTGGCCGCGGTCGGTGTACGCCAGCTTCACCGCCACCGGCTTCGTCACCTTCCGCGGCGACCCGACATGCACGTTCACCGGGCAGTCGGTCGCCACCTGGTCGCAGTTCACAGTGCCGGGCAGCTCGCCGTGTTGCAGGGCCAGCACGCTCGCCGCCAGCTCAATCAGCCCGGACGCCGCCCCAGTGTTGCCCATCAGCCCCTTGTAGCTGACCACCGGCACGTCGCCGAGCGCCTCGCGGATGCCGCGGGCCTCCCACGCGTCCAACTCCGGCCACCCGCCGGCGGCAGCGTTCACGTGGTCCACGTCCGCCGGGCCGACGCCGGCCTCGCGGAGGGCGTTGCGGATCACCGTGGCCAGCACCGGCCCTTTCTTCCCCTTGTCGTACCCGGCCGCGAACCCGACCAACTCGGCCAGGACGTTCGCCCCGCGGCTCCTGGCGAACTCCAGGTCTTCCAGCCCGAACACCGTCGCCCCCTCGCCGATGACGGTGCCGTCGCGGTTCGCGTCGAACGGCCGCACGGCGGTGGCCGGGGTGTCGTTGTGCGATTTCGTCAGCGGGTAGAACCCGTTGTACCGGCTCTGGCTGAGCGGGTTGGTCTTGGCGTCGCACCCGCCGACCAGGAAGAAGTCGGCGGCGTTCCGCCCGAGCAGCCGGAACGCCTCGCCGAGCGCCATCAGCCCGGCCGTCTCGGTGCTGGTGACGGTGTTGTTCGGCCCCTGCGCGTCGTAGTTGATGCTGACGTGGCAGGCGGGCATGTTCGGCAGGTACTTGAGCATCCACAGCGGGGGCACGTTTTTCAGCCCGGTCTCCCCCCACTTGGCCAGGTTCACCGTCGAGTCCGGCCCCTCGCAGCTCACCTGCCCGCCCTTGCTCAGGTCGTCCAGTTCGGTGGCCACCATCACGCACCCGAACTCGATGCCGAACCGGAACGGGTCGATCTGCCCCTTCTTCGGCCCGCCGGACGCCATCGCCTGTTCCGCCGCGCACACCCCCATCTGGATGGCGCGGGCCATCTTGTTCAGCGCCTTGCGGGCCTCCTTCATGGTGGCCGGGATGAGCTTCTTGCCGTCGAACCCCTGGATCTCGGCGGCGATCTGGCACGGCAGGGCGGACGGGTCGAACAGCCCGATGCGGCGGACGCCGGGGGTGCCGGCGAGCAGGCTTTGCCAGTACGCGGCCGCGTCGATGCCGACCGGCGTGAGTACGCCCAGCCCGGTGAACACGGCCCTGCGCTTCGGAATCGTCATGGTCGGTTACGGCGTGGCCGGCGGCAGTTGTGGCGGGTCGGGGGATGGGGACGCCACCAGTTTAGCCATGCCGAGCAGGTTCGCCAGTTCGCCGCTGAACACGAAGTTGAAATCGCCGAACATCTGCCGCCCGCGGTTCTGGTCCAGGTGGGCGAAAAAGATCTCGGCGTCGCACACCGGGTCGGCCCCGCACGTCACCGTGCCCTTCACGATCGCCCCTTCCGGCTTCAGGTCGAGCACGTCCGCCCGGTACGTCAGCACCTCGCCGGCGGTGGCGTCGCGGTGGAATTTGGCGAACGGGATCTTCGCCAGCACCACCTTCTCGCGGAACTGGTTCACCTCGCCCACCAGGATGCCGCCGGTCTGGGCCAGCCCTTCCAGGATGAGGGCGGCGGGCATCACCGGGAAGCCGGGGAAGTGTTCGGCGAAGTGGTCCTCGGCGGCGGACAGGCACTTGACGGCGGTGGCCGACTTGCCCGGCTCGAACGCGGTGAACCGATCGATCCAGATCCAGCGCATGAACGGGTCCTGCGACTACGGCGAGCCGGGAGCGTGCTTGGCGAGCCGGGAGCGTGAGCGACCGGAGGAATCAAAAACTCCGGTCGCTCACGCTCCCGGCTCGCCACACCGGCTCACTTCGCGTCCACTTTGGACTTCACGTACCGGGCGATCAGGTCCACGGTGAACAGGTCGCCGATCTGCTCGAACTTCGGGTTCTGCTCGAACGCCGACAGGTCGGCGTAGGGCATCTTCTCTTTCAACTCGGCCAGCCCGCCGGGGGTGACCACCCCGTCCTGCACGAACTTCGGGTCGCCCTGGAAGATGGACTCGGGGAACAGCTCGTTCCGGTCGATCTTCAGCCCGAACTTCCGCTCCAACCGGAACACGATGTCCAGGAAGTCGATGGACTCGGCGTCCAGGTCGGCCTGCAGCCGGGCCTGCGGGGTCACCTGGTCGTCGTCCACGCTCAGCGACTCGGTCAGGATCGCCTTCACGTCGGCGAACACTTCGTCCTGCGTCATGAGGGCTACCCTCTCCGTCGTGCCGGCGGTTGCCGGGTGTGTCGCGTTCGGGGTTTGTCGGTCTTACGCCATGCCGGCGCCGAGGCTCAGCCCGCCGTCCACGGTGAGCAGCTGGCCGGTGATGTACGCCGCCGCCGGGCCGCACAGGAACGCCACCGCCTGGGCGATGTCCTCCGGCTTGCCCAGCCGCTTGAGCGGGATGGCCTTCTTGATCAGGTCGCCCGCCTTGTTCCGCACCGCCTCGCTCATGTCCGTCTCGATGAACCCCGGGGCGACGGCGTTCACCGTCACGTTCCGCCCGCCCAGCTCCACCGCCAGCGCGCGGGTGAAGCTGTTGATCGCCCCCTTGCTGGCCGCGTAGTTCGTCTGCCCGGCGTTCACGTGATCCGCGGCCACGCTGGAGATGTTCACGATCCGCCCGGACCGCTGCTTGAACACCATCTGCTGCGACACCGCCTTGCAGAAGTGGAAGGTGCCGTCCAGGTTGGTACTCAGCACCGCCGTCCAGTCGGCCGGGTCCATGCGGACGAACAGGCCGTCGCGGATCACCCCGGCGTTGTTCACCAGGATATCGATCCGCCCCCAGTCCGCCAGCACCCCCGCCACCACCCGGTCGGCGGCGGTCGGGTCGGCCACGTCCGCCTGCCACGCCTTGGCCGTCCCGCCGGCGGTGGCGATTTCCGTTTCGAGGGCCTTCGCCGCGTCGGTGCTGCCGCGGTACACGAACCCCACCTTCGCCCCGCCGGCCGCCAGCGCCAGCACGCACGCCCGGCCGATGCCGCGGCTGCCGCCGGTCACGATCGCCACCTGGTCTTTGAAGAGCATCGCGGTCATCCCGTCCGTTAGCCCGACGCGCGAGCGAGGGGCACACCCGTATCCGATTCGCTAACGAAGTTCCCCGGTGAGCACCGCCCACCGGGCCTTCCAGTGGTCGAGCAGCTTGGCGTCCGCGGCGGCCCCGGCCGGCCCCTTCGCCGCCAGCGCGTACCCGTGCAGCACGAACTGGGCGGACACCGTCTGCTGGCCGGCGTCGTCCGACCCCTTCCCCTTGAACGTCGCCGTCGCCCCGTCCGTCTTCACCAGATCGACCGCCACGTCCATCCGCCGGCCGGGCTGCATGAACGACCCGTACTTCACGTTCTTCGCTTCCCGCAGCACGATCACCGGGTGGGCGAACCCGCTGGTCGCCCGCCACAGCCACGCCCCGGCCTCCACCAGCGCCTGCAGCATCAGCACCCCGGGCATGACCGGGAACCTGGGGAAGTGGTCGGCCAGGTACTCCTCCCCCAGCGCCAGGAACTTACACCCGCGGAGGAACTTGCCCGGCTGGTGGGCGTCGATCCGGTCGATCAGGGTGAACCGCATCCGCGCCGCCCCTACAGTCCGTGCCGCCTGCAAAGAGTTGAGAATATAGCCAAGCGGCGTAAAGGCGACAACCCCGCCCGTTCCGGGTGAACCCCGACCGCCAGGGAGGGGGTGCGCCTCACGACCTCACCCCCCGGCCCCCTCTCCCTGTTCCCGGAGCTACCGCTCCGGCAGGAGCGGGGGAGGAAGAGGGTGGTTGGTTTTTGACCCTCTCCCAGCCCCGCAGGGGCGCCTGGGAGAGGGTGGCGAGCGGAGCGAGCCGGGTGAGGTCGTGTGCCCGAACCCACCACCACCCGCCCCCGCACCCACGAGCCTTCCGGCTCGGGTTCGCCCTGTCGCAACCCGGCCCGCCCGTCTATAGTTGGTGGGTTCACCGCCGGAGCCGCCGATGACCGCCGACCCGACCGACCTGGACCACCCGTCGCTGTACTTCAACCGCGAGCTGAGCTGGCTGCAGTTCAACCGCCGGGTGCTGGAGGAGGCGCTCGACCCGTCCGTCCCGCTGCTCGAACGGTTGAAGTTCCTGGCCATCTTCAGCGGCAACCTGGACGAGTTCTACATGGTGCGGGTGGGCGGGCTGCACCAGAAGGTGCGGGCGAACATCGCCACCAGTTCGGGCGGCGACAAAACCCCGCCGGCCGACCAACTCCAGCGGATCTCTGGGGCGGTGCGGGAGTTGGTGGCCACGCAGTCGGCGTGCCTGACGACCGACGTGCTACCCGCCCTGCGGCAGAAGGGCGTGGTCATCCGCGAGCCAAAGGACCTGTCGGCCGCCGACGCCAAGCACCTGCGGGAGCTGTTCCGCAGCCAGATCTTCCCGGTGTGTACCCCGCTCGCCACCGACCCGGCCCACCCGTTCCCGCACCTGCTGAACAAGTCGCTCAATCTGGCCGTCACCACCCGCCGCCCCGGCGGCGACGAGCGGCAGTTCGCGGTGGTGCAGGTGCCGGGGGTGCTCCAGCGGCTGATGCCGCTGCCGGCCGACGGCCCGACCCAGGCGTTCGTCCCGCTCGAAACGGCCATCCGCCTGCACCTGACCGACCTGTTCCCCGGCCTGACCATCGAGCACGTGGCGGCGTTCCGCGTCACCCGCGACAGCGAGTTCGAACTGGACGAGGACGTGGAAGACCTGCTGCGGGCGATCGAGGAGAACGTGAAGCAGCGGCGGCGGGGGGAGGCGGTGCGACTGGAGTTGGAAGCCGACGCACCGCCGGCCATCGAGCGGTTCCTGCTCACCGCCCTGGACCTCGGCCCGGACGACGTGTTCCGCGTGCCCGCCCTGCTCGACCTGACCGGCCTGTTCCAGATCTACGGCCTGCCGGGGTTCCCGGACCTCCGCGACCCGCCGTTCGTGCCGGTGCCGGCGAAGGAGTTCGGGCAGGCGGCGTCCCCGTGGGCGGCCATCCGGTCGCGGGACATCCTGCTGCACCACCCGTACGAGTCGTTCAAGCACGTCGTGGACTTCGTCGAGGCGGCGGCGGCGGACGAGCGGGTGCTGGCCATCAAGCAGACGCTGTACCGCACCAGCTCGGACAGCCCGGTGGTGAAGGCGCTGCAGCGGGCGGCGGACAACGGCAAGCAGGTGACGGCGGTGATCGAGCTGAAGGCGCGGCTGGACGAGGAGCGGAACATCCAGTGGGCGAAGGTGCTGGAGAAGGCCGGGGTGCACGTGGTGTACGGGTTCGTCGGACTGAAGACGCACTGCAAGGCGGCGCTGGTGGTCCGCCGGGACGAGGACAACACCATCCGCCGGTACGTGCATTTGGCGACCGGCAACTACAACCCGCACACCGCCCGCCTGTACACCGACCTCGGGTTCTTCACCTGCAACCCCGAGTTCGCCGACGACGTGACGCTGCTGTTCAACCACCTGACCGGGAACAGCGCCACCCCGCAGTACCGCAAGCTGATCGTCGCCCCCAGCCGGATGCAGCCGTTCATGATCGAGCGGATCGACCGCGAGGCGGCCAACCAGAAGGCGGGGAAGAAGGCCCGCATCGTGGCGAAGGCGAACGGGCTGCTCGAACCGGCCATCGTGAAGGCGCTGTACAAGGCCAGCCAGGCCGGGGTGCCGATCGAGCTGGTGTGCCGCGGCATCTGCGCGCTGCGGCCGGGGGTGGCGGGGGTGAGCGACACCGTCCGCGTCACCTCCGTCATCGACCGCTTCCTGGAGCACAGCCGCATCTTCTACTTCGAGAACGACGGCAGCCCGGACGTGTACGTCGGCAGCGCCGACTGGATGGACCGCAACCTGAGCCGGCGGGTGGAGGTGGTGTTCCCGGTCGAGCAGCCGGACCTGAAGGCGCGGCTGGTGGACGAAATCCTGGCGGTCAGTCTGGCGGACAACGTGAAGGCCCGGCTGCTGCAACCGGACGGCACGTACACCCGGTTGGCCCCGGCCGACGGCCAGCCGGCGGTGCGGAGCCAGGTGCGGTTCCTGGAACTGGCCGCCGACTCCGAGCGGCGGCAGCAGCTGGCCGCCACCGGCGACTCGGCGGTGATCGGCATGGAGCCGACGCTGGCCAAACCCCCGCGGAAATCCCGCGGGAAGAAGCTGGGGTGAGGGCGGCTAGCCGACCGCTCTACGTCGTTCGACCGCCCGGATCAGGTGCCGTTGGCCGGATGCAGCGGCCATGTCGAGAACTGCTTCCGGGCACTCTGGCGACCACACAATGGCCGCCATCATCGACCCGCCCATGCCCGGTTCCTCGTCCGCCTCACCAAGTTGGTAAAGGGCGACGGCCAATCCCGGCGAGAGCGGCCGGTGTGACGCCACGAACTCGCCGAACACCCGATACCGGTAGTGTTCGGTGTACTCATCCTCGCCCGTATCCCACCTCGCCCTCGCCCGTTCCAAGAACGCCTGATCGACAACCCCGAGGGCGTACCACGCCGGGGTGAAGCCGAGCTGGGCGCCGAATGCGGCGATGTCACCTGGCATGCCCTTCTCCGTCGAATTCTCCCCCCACCCGTCCCGGTCGCTCCGCTCCCCGGGCCGACCTACCCGCAAGGGGGGAGGTGAAGAGGCTGTTTGGCCGTTTACGGATCGCCATCGGTAGCGTCAGGCAATCGCAGCCACCTTCTTCACCTCCCCCCCTTGCGGGGGAGGTCGGCGACCGCGTTAGCGGGCGACGGGTGGGGGGTACGAATCTCCCTCCACCCCCTCACTCCACCGGCGGGTGGAAGCTCTCCAGCGCCTCGGCCAGGGTGGGGAAGACGACCTGCATCCTGGCCAGGCGGGTGATGTCGAACACCTTCCGCAACTCCCCGGTCGGGCTGCACATCCGCACCTGGTGCCCCGTGCCCATGACCGTCTGGTGTGCCCGGATCAGATGGCCGAGCCACTCGGACGACACCGTGTCCGCCCCGATCAGGTCGATCACCACCCGCGGGTGTTCGCGGAAGCATCCGATCAGTCCGTCCGGGCCGAGCGGCTCGCCGGCGGCGTGTTTGCCCACCCCCACCACGGCGATGCCGTCGATGAACCGGATTTGCATCGGCGGCAGTGGCATGTCGGGTTTTCCTCGGCCTGTTCCGACAGGTTCGCCGCCGGGTGCGGGCGGGTCAAGCGAAATGAGACGGGACCGTTGGGTTGGTGTCCCGCCTTCAGGCGGTCTTGGGTGAACCACGGACCGGCTGAAGCCGGGACACCAACGAAGTGACCGATTCCCTTTCCCGCGGTCGTCGGGTACTCTGTCGGGGAACCCCCGCGAGGCCCACTCATGCGTTCCGCCCTCGTCCTCCTGCTGGCCGTCGTCCTCGTCGCCCCGGCCGTCGCTCAGCCGAAGTCGGCGTTCGCAGAGGGCAAGCACGGGGCGGGCGAGCTGAAGTTCGTGTCCGGGGTGGCGGTGCTGACGGTGGGCGGCAAGCCGGCCGAGATCGGCGAACAGATCGGGGTGCTGACCAAGAAGGCGCTGCCCGACCCGACGGCGAAGATGAACACGTTCATCGAGTCGCAGAACCTGAAGACCGTGTACCCGCTGATGAAGAAGGCGGCGGCCGGGCTGAAGGGCGGGTACCCGGCCGACCACCTGGCCGAGATGGAGGCCCTCGCCAAGGCCACCGGGTACGACCTGGAACTGCTGCTGCTGGCGAACGGCATGTACGACCTGGTCGGCGGGTTCGGGTGTTCGACGCTGATCGTGGAGAAGGATCGCAGTGGCACCGGGCAGCCGCTGTTCGGCCGCAACTTCGACTGGCGGCCGTTCGACGGCATGGAGGGGCTGACGGCGGTGTTGGTGGTCAAGCCGGCCGGCAAGCGGGCGTTCGCGGCCGTCACGCTCGCCCCCGTCACCGGCGTGTTCTCGGGGATGAACGACGCCGGCCTGTGCGTGACGAACAACCAGGTCTACGCCCGCCAGTCGAAGGACAAGTCGAAGACCAACTGGGCCGGGGTGCCCACGCTGATGGCGTTCCGCCGGGTGCTGGAGGAGTGTTCCACCGTGGCCGAGGCGGAGAAGCTGCTGCGGGGGATGAAGCGGATGAGTACGGTGTGCATGACCGTGTGCGACGCCGCCGGCGGGGCGGTGTTCGAGATCACCCCGGACACCATCGCGGTGCGGAAGGCGGACAACAACGTGTGCCTGTGTACCAACCACTTCCGCACCCCGTCCCTGGCCGGGGACGACCGCGGGTGCTGGCGGATGGACACGCTGGCGGCGGTGCAGAAGGCGGACGGCAAGCTGGGCGTGGCCGACGTGTTCGACCGGCTGCACGAGGTCCACCAGAAGACGAACACGATGCAGTCGATGGTGTTCGAGCCGGCGGCGAAGACGCTGCACCTGAAGCTGGGCGACGGCAAGGAGCCGGCGACGGCGGCGAAGGCGGTGGTGCTGGACAAGTTGTTCAAGTGAAATGGCGTGCCGGGAGCGAGTTTGGCGAGCCGGGAGCGTGAGCGACCGGAGCCTGAATACCTCC
>JALHQU010000088.1 GCA_022841795.1 Fimbriiglobus sp. | reverse complement strand
CGAGATCGCGCGGTGGGTGGGCGGCTGAGTGTGTGTGTTTTCACCCTCTCCCCGTTGGGGAGAGGGTCGGCGGCGGCGGCAGCCGACGACGGGGAGAGGGGTTGAATGAAAGACCCCCCTCCCGCGCTCGACTGCGTCGAGCTTGCCCTCCCCCTGACAGGGGGAGGGGTTCCCAACCACTCTCTGACTTCGGTGGCGGCAAAATAATTCGGCAGATTTCGCGCGGAACGTGTCACAACCGGGGCCGGTTTCGGCATGTAGTAGGTGGGCGAAGTCCGGTACACCGGCCGCCGCCCAACTTGAGGCGTCGGGACCGGAAGGGGTAGTCCGGTTCCGACGCCTCGTTTTTGTTCCCCCTCACGGGTTGATGGCCCGATGCCCGTTGGTGACGTCACGAACTGCCCGGGCCGCTTCCGCGGTCAGGCCGAACGGCATCGGCCGGGCGGCCCATTCCCGCAACACCGCGACCGACGACTCGGAGTGAATCTGCTCCAGCACGTACACCAGCCAGCGGGTGCGGCGGGTCTCGGCCGTCGGCGGCGGGGTGCGGGACAACAGCCGTTCCAGCCGGTCCGCCGCTTCGAGCGATGCGGGTCGGGCCGCTCGCAGGTGTGGTTCGGCGTCGTGCATGTGCGCCGCCAGATCGCGGGTGGCGGCCTCGCGGGTGTGGTAATCCGGATCGCCCAGGCGGACGATCCACTCCTGGATCCGTTCCGCGCGCACTCCCGCGCGTTGCTCCCCCATTGATTTCAGGAACGACACCACCTCGTTCCCGCGTTCGATCAGCACCCGCGCCGCCCGGAACACCGTTCCGGCGTCGTCGCTCACCAGATCGCCCCACAGTTGTTCCTGGGTACGGTTCGCGTCCGACTGCGTCGCCCCGCACAGGTCGAACAACCGCACGGACTGATCGCGGTGCAGAGTGATCAGGAACCGGCAGTCGTTGGTGAACTGGATGCGGTGGAGCGGGCGGCCGATGAACATCTCCCGCGGCGGCCGGCGGGCAGTCACATCGTGCAGTTCGAACTCCCCCAAGTCGCCCGCGCCTGCCCACCTCGCCACCAGCCGCCCGTCGCCACTCAGCTTGGTCTCCCGACGGGGTGAAAGGGTGTCGAAGTCCAGGCGGTAACGCGAGGTGAGTCGCCGGCGGGGGTCGGTGTACTCCACCTCGTACTCGCTCATCCGGTCGCCCCAGGAGTCGTCGCTCTGCCAGTCGGAGAACGCCCCGAATCGCCCGTCCGCCGCCCACATGAACCGCCGCATTCCGGACCCGGCTTGGTCGTGGACCCGCTCCCAGGTCTTCGTGTCCCACAGGATCACCTGTTTGGGGAACCCGGCCGGCGTGTGCGGGAGCCGCGGCAGATCGAGACCGCACCGCCACCCCCCACGACGGATCGGCGCCACTTGCTCGTCGAGAACGGTCGCCACATACCTCCCGTCCGGGGACGGAACCACTTCGACGCCCTGCGGCTCGTGATCCTCTTTCACCGTCAGCGTGGCCAGCGTCCGCAGGTGCCGGACCGGGTTCGTCGTCCACACCTGAAGCTCCCGCCCGTCGGCCAAGTACACGAGCCGACCGTCCGGGCTGATGTCCAGGGCGATCACGTCGCGGTCGCAGGCGTCTGGGGCGAGAGGCTGGGGTCGGCCGAGCCGTCGGTTCGAGCGACGCGAGCGGTGTGCTTCGCCGGTGGGGTCGGCCAAGCACACTCGATGCGGGTTCGGCCGTCCGCGCTGAGAAGTTCGGTGGCATACCGATTTCGACCGGACCAGCGGTGGGGCGGGTCGCTCTCGCGTTCACCCGCGTACTGCCCGGTCAGCAGGTCCCACCGCCGCACGGAGACGCGGCCGGAGCCCCAGTGCGATTCCACCTCCAGATACCGGAGGTCTGCCGAGACTGAGAGCCGTGCGTCAATGAGCCAGTGGTACTCTTCGGGCGGCTTATGGCCCAACGGCATCGGCGTGATGCAGGCGAACGGGATGCCCGGCATCGAGTCCAGGTCGAGCGGCGGGGTGTACCCGTGGCCGGCTGGTGCGGGCGGCGGGGCAGCCTTGTGGGCCAGAAATGCTAACCCGCCGGCAGTCACCGCCAGCAACGCCAGTAAGACACGGGGTTGCACGGCGGTGGCCTCCGGCGGGGATGTGAACGGTGACGTTCAGTCTACCCGCTCCCGTTCGCTCACACCAACTCCTTCATCGCCTTGCCGTCGGCGAGGTGCTGCGGGCGGCCGGTCGGGTCCAGCACGGTGGTCGTCTCCGGGTTCAGCCCGAGCGCGTGGTACAGGGTGGCGAACACCTCGCCGAACGTCACCGGCCGGTCCTTGGCGTGTTCGCCCAGCCGGTTGGTGGTGCCGATCGCCTGACCCGTCTTCAGCCCGCCGCCGGCCAGGATGGCGGAACTCACCTGCGGCCAGTGGTCGCGGCCGGCCTCCTTGTTGATCCGCGGGGTGCGGCCGAACTCGCCCCAGGCGATCACCGTCACGTCGTCCAGCAGGTCCAGCCGGTCCAGGTCCCACACCAGCGCGGTGAGCGCCTGGTCCAGCTTGCCGCCGTGATCCCGCACCAGGTCGAAGTTCTTGCCGTGGCTGTCCCACCGGCCGAACGTGAGCGACACGCACCGCGCCCCGGCCTGCACCAGCCGGCGGGCCATCAGGAACTGGTCGTTCGCCGTCGGCGCCCCGTCGTACTGGTACTTGTACGGCTTGCCGTCCCCGTACCGCCCCCGCACCTTCGGGTCTTCCCGGCTCAGGTCGAGGGCGTCGATCAGCCGGCTGCTGGTCAGCACGTCCATCGCCTTCTGGGTGTGGGCGTCGGCCGCGGCCACCGTCCCGGTGGCGTCCAGTTCCCGCCGCAGCCCGTCGAACCCGGCCAACAGCTTCTTCCGGTCGCCCAGGTGCGACTGGTTCATCGGGTTCATTTTCATGTTCGCCAGGTCCGGGCCGTTCGGCTTGAACGCGGCGAACGTGCCACCCAGGAACCCGGTCTGGCCGGGGTCGCTCCACGGGCGGTGCTGGGTGGTGTCGCACAGCCCGACATACGGCGGCACGGACGCATCCACCGGCCCGTGCAGCTTCGCCAGCACGCTGCCCACGCTCGGCCGCCCGCCCAGCGCCGCCAATGCGTTCGACGGGAAGCCGGTGGTACACTGGAAGGCGTCGTGCCCGCCCTGCGCCCCGACGATGCTGCGGATGACGGCGAACTTGTCCATCATGGCCGCGATCTTCGGAAACGTCTCGCCGATCTGGAGGCCGGGTACGGCGGTGGCGATCGGCTGGAACTCCCCGCGGATGTCGGCCGGAGCGTCGGTCTTGATGTCCCACATGTCCTGGTGCGGCGGCCCGCCGCCGAGGAACACGTTGATCACCGCCTTGTGCTGGGTCGGGCTGTACGCCGGGTCGTTCCCCTTGTTCGCCGCCTCCGCGCGGTACACGTCGGCCAGCGTCAGGGCGGTGGCCCCGAACGCGAACGTGCCGATCTTCAGGGCCGACCGGCGGGAGATGCCGTCGCAATACCGGGACGGGCGACCGAACAGCGTCAGCATGGCGAACACCCTGTCGGGAACGGAACGTGAGACCGGCGGCGGGATTAAATCTACCCGGAGGATACCTTCGCGCTAGAGTTTCAGCAACCGAAATGTCGGAAGTCGGCCCAGGACTCACGTCCGGGGCTACGCTATGTCGTCCCCTCCGGGGACTCCGACCCAAGCCCCCGAAGGGGGCGGCATAACGAAGCCCCGGTCGTGAGACCGGGGTTCAGACGAGATCCCATGCCCGCTCGTCGAATCCTGTTGCTCACCGAAATCTTCCCGCCGGCTGTCGGCGGGTCGGGGCGGCTGTTCTGGGAGATCGTCTCCCGCCTTCCCGCCGACCGCTTCCTGGTCGCCGCCGCCGATTCCCCCGCCGCCGCCGAGTTCGACCGCACCCACTCGCTGCCCGTCGTCCGCCTGCCGATGCACATCGGAGACCGCGGGCTGCGGCGGTACGGCAGCCTGAAGTATTACGCCCGCACCGCCCTGCGGGTGCGGAAGCTGGTGAAGCGGCACGGCATCGACCTGCTACTGTGCGGGCGGAACCTGCCGGAGGGTTTCGTCGGCTACCTCGTCCACAAGCTGTGCGGGGTGCCGTACCTGTTCTTCAACCACGGGGAGGACATCAGCGTCAGCCGCCGCAGCCGGGAGATGGCGTGGATGACCCGGCGGGTGATGGCGTCCGCCCGCGGGGCGCTCGGCAACAGCTTCAACACCCGCCGCCTGCTCATCGAGGAGTGGGGCTACCCGGCGGAACGGATCGGGGTGATCCAGCCGGGGGTGGACGCGACGCGGTTCGTGCCGGCGGAGCGGGACGAGGTGGTGCGGGCGGAGCTGGGCTGGGCCGGGCGGACGGTGATCCTGACCGTCGGCCGGCTCCAGAAGCGGAAGGGGCACGACACGATGATCCGCGCACTCGGGGCAGTCCGGGCGCGACACCCGGACGTGTTGTACGCGATCATCGGCACCGGGGAGGAGGAACATTCGCTGCGGGAACTGGCCGCCACCGAGGGGCACGCCGACCGGGTGCAGTTCCTCGGCGGGGTGAGCGACGAGCGGATGATCCGTTGCTACCAGCAGTGCGACCTGTTCGCCCTGCCGAACCGCACCGTCGGGGCCGACATCGAGGGGTTCGGCATGGTGCTGCTCGAAGCCCAGGCATGCGGGAAGGCGGTACTCGCTGGCGACAGCGGCGGGACGGCCGAGGCGGTGGACGCCCCGCACACCGGCCGGGTGGCGAACTGCGACGCGCCGGAATCGCTGGCGGCGGCGGTGAACGAGATGCTGGCGGACCGGACGGAGTTGATCGCGATGGGCCGCCGCGGGCGGGCGTGGGTGACGGAGCGGTTCGACTGGCCGCTGGTGGCAGAAAGAGCGGCGGCGGTGATTGATGGCCTTGTGTAATTCCTGGGAGCGCGGACGTCCCGTCCGCATTCCAGAGCGGACGGGACGTCCGCGCTCCCAGGAAAGTCACAATTTCGGTTGCCAGTGGACGCCGCGGATCAGATCGACCACCCAGCACCCCCCCACATGCGGGCCGGGTCCGCGGCAGTGGCCCAGGATGTCCGCGTCGTCGCACCCGGCCTCTTCGAGCGCATCCGCCAGGATCGGCAGGCGGTCGAACTTCCCGTCCGCGGTAATCCCTTCGGTCAGCAGCCGGACCGTCTCCGTCCGCCACCTCTTCTCGAACTTCACCGGGGCGAACGGATACCCGAGGATGTCGCGGACGAGCGGCGGTAGCGGGTCGCTCACCTGGTCGTACCCAAACTGGTAGCCGTGTTCGACGGAGAACCCCTTCCGGTATTTGGCGATCGGCAGGAGCAGGCCGGGCACGGTGTGGCACACGCCGTCGAGGGTACCGAAAGTCAGGGCGGGTTTCACGCAGGTGATGGCGATCCCCGTAGCGGACAGCGCCCGCCACACCTCCGCCCGTTCCCGATCCGGCAGCAGATACAATTCCGTCCCGTCGTCGATGCCGTAGGCCACTTCCAGGTCGTTGTGTACCTCGAACGCTGCCCGAAACGCCTTCTCCCGCTCCTTCTCCGTCGCCGTTCCGTCCGCGAACCGTTCGCCCACTTCGATCGCTTTCCGAAACACGTCCTCGGGTAACTGCTTCCACAGGCACCGGGCCGCCGCGCACGCGATCAGCCGCAACTTCCGCTGAACCAACTTGCCCGCTTCCTGCCGCTCGAAGTGGAACAGGAACGGACGGATCAGCTCCGGCGAGGCGGTGGTGGCTTCCCATTCGGCGCGGGTCGGCAAAACGCGGGTGCGGGCCATCGGCACCTCCGGGCGGGGGTGTCGCCTAAGATAGGGGTGTATCGACACCCTTGTCCGGTCCACCCATGCCCCACCGCACCCCCGCGTTCTGTTCGATCGAAGAGGCCATCGCCGAACTGAAGGCCGGCCGCATGGTCGTCATGGTGGACGACGAGCAGCGGGAGAACGAGGGCGACCTGGTGATGGCGGCCGAGGCGGTGACGCCGGAGGCGGTCAACTTCATGGTGCGGGAGGCGTGCGGGCGGCTGTGCGTGTCGTTCGCCCCGGCGCACGCCAAGCGGCTCGGGCTGGAACTGCTGCCCGGCGTCAACCTGGACCCGACCGCTACCCCGTTCACCCACAACTTCGACGCCAAGTACGGCATCACCACCGGCATCTCGGCGTTCGACCGCGCCCGCACGATTCAAGTGTGCGCCGACCCGGCCAGCGGGCCGGACCAACTGGTGACGGACAAGGGGCATGTGGACGGGCTGATCGCCCGCCCCGGCGGGGTGCTGGTGCGGGCCGGGCACACCGAGGCGAGCGTGGACCTGTGCCGGCTGGCCGGGCTGCGCGAGGTGGCCGTCATCTGCGAAATCCTGAACGAAGACGGCACCATGGCCCGGCTGCCGGACCTCCAGGCGTACTGCCACAAGCACTCGCTCAAGCTGTGTTCCATCGCCGACCTGATCGAGTACCGCCGCCGCGCCGAGAAACTGGTGAAGCGGGAGATCGCGCTCAAGCTGCCGACCGAGTTCGGGGTGTTCGACCTGGTGGCGTACACGTCGGTGGTGGACGCCGAGCCGCACCTGGCCCTGTGCATGGGCGGGATCGGCGTGGAGGGGGTGAACGGCGTGCCGGTGCAGGACGAACCCGTACTGGTTCGGATGCACAGCGAGTGCCTGACCGGGGACGCCCTGCACAGCGGCAAGTGCGACTGCGGGCCGCAGTTGAAGTACGCCATGCGGCAGGTGGCGGAAGTCGGTCGCGGGGTGATCGTGTACATGCGGCAGGAGGGCCGCGGCATCGGCCTGCTGAACAAGCTGCGGGCGTACAAGCTGCAACAGGAGGAGGGGCTGGACACGGTGGAGGCGAACCAGCGGCTCGGGTTCGCCGCCGACCTGCGGCACTTCGGCATCGGCGCCCAGATCCTGCACGACCTGGGGGTGCGGCACCTCCGCCTGCTGACGAACAACCCGCGGAAGGTGATCGGGCTGGACGGGTACGGGCTGAAGATCGTCGAGCGGGTGCCCATCCAGATCCCGCCGGGCGAACACAACCGCGACTACCTGACCACCAAGAAGGACAAGCTCGGGCACATGCTGGATGGGGAGACTGTTTAGCCGCGACCCAACGGGGAGCGCGTTCGGAACGCGCTCCCCGTTGGGTCGCGGCTACGAGCCGTACCCCTTCAGCATCTTCTCCGCCTGTTCGGTTGCCTTCGCCTTCGGGTGCTTCTTCTTCATCGCCTCGACCAGCCCCTTCAGTTGGGCGATCTCGGCCGCGTACCGCTGCTGGAACGCCGAGTCGGTCGGGTTGAACCCGCCCGGCTGGGCCTGGATGCTCGCGTCCAGCTTGCGGATCGGCTCCAGGGCGGTGCGGGCCTTCAACTCGGCCGTCACGGGGATGGTCGTCTTCAGCCCCATCACCGCGGTTTCGAGCTTCTCCCCGACCGCCGACCCCTTGAACCGGGCGGGCAGGGTCTCGATCAGCAGGAACGCGGCCACCGGGTCGGTCTTGCCCACCGTCTTCGCCTCGTCGAGCGCCTGCTGGCCGGGGGCGGTGAGCGTTGTCAGCATCTCCTTCGCCCGTTTCGACGCCACCTCGTCGGACGACCCGGCCACCGAAGTCAGCTTCGGCAGCACGTCCGTCAGCGGCTGGCCGCTGGTTAGGCAGTCGGTCAACGGTTGCATCGGCTTTTGCATGACGCCGGCCCCGAGCTTCGCCGCCAGCACCCGCCCGACCGCCGCCCGCGCGTGCGGCAGAACGTCGTGCCCGCTGCCGCGGAACACGCACGCCCCGTCCGGGTCGAACACCAGCGTGTGCGACGCCTTCTGCCCGACGAACCGGTTCGGCTCGGCCGAGTCGCGGAGCATGAGGGCGGACACGGCGGGGAAGGGCACGTCGCGGGCGGCCAGGTCCCGCTTCAGCACGTCCGGGTCGATCACCTGCCCCGGCCCGCCGACCACCACCGCCCTGTAAGCCGACAACTCGTCGTGGACCTTCGCCAGCTTCGCCAGTACCGGGTAATCCGTCGGGCCGAAGAACCCGACCACCGCCACCTTGCCGTCCAGGTCGGCGGGCTTGAACGCCGGGCCGTGGATCGCACGCTCGATCCGCAGGTCGGTCAACTTCACACCCAGGTCGAACTGGCCGCGGCCGGTGTTCGCCAGCGGACCTTTCACCCTGCCCTCCGGCTCCGGCTTCTTCGCCTTGCCCCAGATGTCCTCCATCAGCTTGTGGGCCACCGGGTCGTGCTTCTTCAGGTCGTCGCGGGTCTGCGGGAAGTGGTGCAACTGGTCGAAGTAGGCGGACGTGACCTCGGCGAAGAACTCGGCCTCGTTGGTGCTGATGTACTGCCCCTTGTCGTACAGCTTCCGCTCCATCGCCTGGGTGAACGCCGCCCGGATGCCGGCGTGATCGCGGCCGAGCAGCTGGTCATGCACCGCGTGGGCCAGCTCGTGCAGCAGCACGCACCGCCCGCTGTCCCGCTTCGGCTGGTGCTCCTCGGTCAGCCCCTTGGTGCTCAGCACCGTCACCGTCTTCGCCTTCAGCGGGTGCTTGCCCTGGGCCAGCAGGCTGGCCTGGTGCCCGCCGTAGTACACCGCCACCGCCGACCCGTTCCGCCCGTTGGTCAGCTCGGTCGCCTCGTCCCACTCGGCCCAGATGACCAGCTTCCGCAAGGTGTCCACCTGCTTCGGCGTCATGATCTTGGTGATCGTCTTCAGCTCGCGGTGCAGCACGTCGATCGGCTTCACCTCGTACTTCGACACGTCCGCCTTCAGCACGTCGTGGCTGACCAGCACGGTGAACCCCTCGACGGTGTACCGCTTGTACCCGTCGATCTTGTCGAGCGCGGACGGCTTGTCCTGGGCGGACAGCGCCGGGGCGAGGAGGAGCAGGGCGATGAGGGCGGTGCTGCGCATAATCAATCCCCGGTCTCACGACCGGGGCTTCGTTATTCCGCCCCCTTCGGGGGCTTGGAATTATCAGCCCGCGGAGCGGGCGACATACCGGAGCCGGGGACGTGAGTCCCCGGCCAACCATACCTCACGGGGACATCGCCCGCCCGGATTTACGCCAGCGTGTCCTCGTTCTTCAGGTTGCCGACCAGCTTGCGGCGGTACAGGTGGTCCTTGTCGTCCACGATGCCGTGCGCCTCTTTTAGTTTGGTCATGAACAGGCCGGCCGGCTGCGGCGACTCCTCCCACGCCAGCACCGCCTCGCCGCTGATCCCCTGGGCGTACAGGGTGTGGTCGAACTTCGCCTTCTCCGTCACCTTGCCGTCGTGGATGTGGACCGTCGGGAAGTAGATCTTCTTCACCGCCGTGGGGAAGTCGAACGCCATCGGGTGGACCGTCTTCTCCCCCTTCTTCAGTTGGAACACGGCGAACCCGTACCCCTTGTACTGCGGCAGCTTGTCCCAGGTGCCGTCCGGCAGGCGGAACTTCTCGTCCAGTCGGGCGAAGTCCTTCAGGGCGGGCACGAACGACGCCACGAAACTGCCCACCTCGACCACCTTCAGCTTGTCCTCCTTCGGCGGCGCACCCAGACCGCCGGGCTTGGCCCCGCCGCGGGTGACCGGCTCTGGCCAGCCCTTCCGCAGGTCGTCGAAGAACGTCGGGTACTTCTCCAGGTTCAGGAACTTGACCGCGTCCTCCTTCGTGTCCTTCGGCACCGGCAGGGGCAGGATCATCGCCAGCTCGTCGTCCGCCTTCACCGTCATCGAGTACACCAGGAACTGCCGGCCGTCGGCGCCGGGGCGTGCGAAGATGTTCGTGTTCGACACGCCGGCGTTGCGGGAGAAGATGCACATGCGCGGCCTCCAGTGGAGGATAACGGGACGTGGGTATCTTACCACCCGGCGGTTCGTCTCGACACAGTCCGCGGCCGGCGGTATCCGCCGGGGATGCGTCGCCTCGGTCCCATCCTGCTCGCCGTCCTGCCGATCGCCGGCTGCCTGACGGACGGCCGGCCGAACGCGGTCGAGTCGGCCGTCCGGCTGCCGCTTCGGGACAAGGTGGCCGGGCTGCTGCTCAAGCTGCTGACCCGCGGCGACTGGTGCGGGGAGGTGGTGGACCGCAAGTACGCCGGGCGGGTGTCGGTGGACCCGGCGGACGTGTGGAGCGAGGACGTACTCACACTGGACGTGCTGGCGACGGACGCTTACGACGACCCGGTCGCCGTCCCGCCGGGCGACTACGCGACCATTCTCGGCACCCTCCGCCGCCGCATCCGCGACGTGGTGGAGGATGCCGGCGGGGAGCAGATCGACTGGGACATCCGCGACGCCTTCCAGGAGCGGGTGCTGGTGTTCCAGTACAAGAGCGGGGACACGGCCGGGGCGGTGGTGGTGCGGGCGTTCGCGGTGACCGGCGAGCGGGCGGACGAGCCGCTCACCCGGTTCGAGTTCACCATCCGCGAGAAGCCGCAGTAGCTACGCCACCGGCGGGTAGCCCAGGCACCGACGGATGACGCTGATCTGCCCGCTGTGCATCGCCACGTGCAGGCCCATGAACAGGGTGCCCTCGCCGCGGTCGGCGAACATCGGCGTCTGGAACGACGGCGGTTCGAGGAACT
Source organism: Fimbriiglobus sp. (assembly GCA_022841795.1). Classification (GTDB taxonomy): domain Bacteria; phylum Planctomycetota; class Planctomycetia; order Gemmatales; family Gemmataceae; genus JALHQU01. The sequence goes on along the minus strand of JALHQU010000088.1, from coordinate 15,044 downwards.
TCGCCGGATCGACCGTCGGCAGGCAGTCGATCAGTTTGCGGCGGTGGGCGTCGAACAGGGCGACCAGTTCCTTCGGGTCGCCGAACCCCTTCTGCTCAACGGCGGTGATGCGGGTCACTTTGAACCGCTCGTCGAACCCATCCGGGATCGGCGGCAGGTCGGTCACGCCCAGCCACGTCAGGTGCCGGCGGTCCACAACCGTCAGGTGGCCGAGGATCCAGGCGACGCAGTTCACGCCGGGGAACGGCTGGTGCTCGAACTCGTGCGGTTTCAGGTCGTCGATCAGCCGGTGCAGCATCAGGTGCGACTTGGTGAGCGAAAACGCCATCGCTTCGGGTACGGACGCGAACATCGGCGGCTCCGTCAGGGGAGGAGGTCGGCGACCGGGATGACGGCGACGGTCTGCCCGTCGAGGACTAGCGGCACGGACGAACCGGGGGCGTAGTCGGTGCGGGTGCGGTACGCCGGCGGCGTTGCGGCGGGATCGGGGTCGGTGTACACCTCGATCACCCGGTTCGTCACGTTCACGATCCAGTAAGTGACAACCCCGTCCCGCGCGTAGACCGGCCCTTTGTCTTCTCGGTCGGTGTCCAGGGTTGTGTTCGATACCTCGATCACCACCCCGGCGTCGGCGGCCGTCGGGTGGTGTGTGGTGTACCCGGCCGGGTCGTCCCGTGCGATCAGGAGGTCGGGTTCCGGTTCGCTCGCACTCAGCGCCAGCACGGACTGGTTGCGGGTGTCCCAGCCGGACGGAAGTACCAGGAGCAGTCGCTTCTCGACCTTCTTGAGCGTGCCGTCGTGGGCGGGGCCTTTGCTCATCTTTTTCACCAGGTGGCCGTCGAGCAACTCCAGGTCGTCGTCCTCGGTGAGCATGCCGATGTCGATCAGCCGGTGGTACTCGGCGACGGTGAACCGGCGGAAGCCGGAGACGCGGCCGCGGAGCGGGATGCCGATGTAGCTGGTGGTCGCGGTTGCCACGATGAGCCCTCTTTCCCAACCGATGTGATACCACACCACCGGCGCGCGAAAAAGCCCAGGCGCGGCCGTGCCTGGGCTTCGCGGTGAGACGCAGAACTTACTTGTCCCGCTTGCCGGCGCCGCCCAGCGCCGCCTGTGCCGCGGCGAGGCGGGCGATCGGCACCCGGAACGGCGAGCAGCTGACGTAGTCCAGCCCGATCTCGTGGCAGAACACCACGCTGTCCGGGTCGCCGCCGTGTTCCCCGCAGATGCCCACCTTCAGGTGCGCGTTGTGCTTCGCCTTGCGGCTGTCGCGGCCCTTCTGGATGCCCAGCTTCATCAGCTCGCCGACGCCGGCGAAGTCGATCGTCTGGAACGGGTCGATGGGCAGCACCTTGTTCGCCAGGTACGTGGGCATGAACCCCTTGATGTCGTCCCGGCTGAACCCGAACGTCATCTGCGTCAGGTCGTTGGTGCCGAAGCTGAAGAACTCGGCCTCTTCCGCGATCTTGTCGGCGGCCACGCACGCCCGCGGCAGCTCGATCATGGTGCCGATCTGGTACTCCACCTTCACCCCCGCCTTCTTCATGCACGCGTCGGCCACGGCGATCGCCCGCTCCTTCAGGTACTTCAGCTCGGGCAGCACCCCGACCAGCGGGATCATGATCTCGGGCAGCACGCTCTTGCCCTTCTTCTTCACCTCGATGGCCGCCTCGATGATGGCCTGCACCTGCATGTCCCCGATCTCCGGGTACACGATCGGCAGGCGGCACCCGCGGAACCCCATCATCGGGTTGAACTCGTGCAACTCGTCCACCCGCTCCTTGATCTTCTTGGCCGGGATGCCCAGCGCCTCGGCCACCTCCGCCTGCCCCTTGGCGTCGTGCGGCAGGAACTCGTGCAGCGGCGGGTCGAGCAGGCGGATGGTCACCGGCAGCCCGTCCATCGCCTCGAAGATGCCGACGAAGTCGGCCTTCTGGAACGGCTCGATCTTGGCGAGGGCTTTCTTCCGGCCCTCCTCGCTGTCGGCCAGGATCATCTCCCGCATGGCGACGATGCGGTCCTCGCCGAAGAACATGTGCTCGGTGCGGCACAGGCCGATGCCCTCGGCCCCGAACTCGCGGGCCTTCAGGCTGTCCGCCGGGCTGTCCGCGTTGGTGCGGATCTTCAGCTTGCGGCTCTTGTCCGCCCACGTCATGAGGGTGGCGAAGTCGGCGGTCATGGTCGGGGCGATGGTCTCCACCTTGCCGATCATTACGTCGCCGCTGGTGCCGTTGATGGTGACGAACTCACCGGCTTTGACCGTCTGCCCGGCGATGGTGATGGTCTGGTTCGCCTCGTCGATCTTCACGGCTTCACAGCCGACCACGCACGGCTTGCCCCACCCGCGGGCCACCACCGCCGCGTGAGACGCCTTGCCCCCGGTGCTGGTGAGGATGCCTTTCGCCAGGTGCATACCGGCCACGTCCTCCGGGCTGGTCTCCTTCCGCACCAGCAGGATCGGGTCGTTCGGGTGCTTGGCGTGGTGTTCGACCACCGCGTCGGCGCTCAGGATCACCTTGCCGCTCGCCCCGCCGGGGCTGGCGGCGATCCCCTGGGCCACCGGCTTCACCTTGCTCTTCGGGTCGAGTTGCGGTTGCAGCAGGTGGTTCAGGCTGTCCGGCGGGACGCGTTTGACGGCGTCGGTCTCGGAGATCAACCCTTCCTTCGCCATTTCGACGGCGATGCGGACGGCGGCGGTGCCGGTCCGTTTGCCGCTCCGGGTTTGCAGCATGTACAGGGTGCCGTCCTGCACGGTGAACTCGATGTCCTGCATCTCCTTGTAGTGCTTCTCCAGCGCCTGCCGGATGTCCATCAGCTGCTTGTACACCTTCGGCATCTCGTCGTTCAGCTTGGCCATCGGCTCCGGGGTGCGGATGCCGGCCACCACGTCCTCCCCCTGGGCGTTGATCAGGTAGTCGCCGTAGAACACGTTCTCGCCGGTGTTCGGGTCGCGGGTGAACGCCACCCCGGTGCCGCTGCCTTCTCCCATGTTGCCGAACACCATCGCCTGCACGTTCACCGCCGTGCCCTTCAGGCCGGTGATGCGTTCGATGCGGCGGTACTCGATCGCCTTGTTCCCGTTCCACGAGTTGAACACGGCGTTGATGGCCAGCATCAACTGCTTCTTCGGGTCCTGCGGGAAGTCGTCCTTCACGTGCGCCTTGTAAACGGCCTTGTACTTCTTCACCAACTCCTTCAAGTCGTCGGCGGACAGGTCGGTGTCCAGCTTCACCCCCTTCGCCTTCTTCATCTCGTGGATTTCGTGTTCGAACTGCTCGTGCTCGCACCCCATGGCGGTGCTGCCGAACATGTCGATCAGCCGGCGGTAGCTGTCGTAGGCGAACCGCGGGTTGCCGGTCTTCGTCGCCAGCCCCTCCACGCTCGCGTCAGTCAGGCCGAGGTTCAGGATGGTGTTCATCATCCCCGGCATGGACAGCGCGGCGCCGGACCGCACCGAGACGAGCAGCGGGTCGGCGGTGTCGCCGAACTTCTTGCCGAACGTGGCCTCCACCTTCTTCATCGCCTCGTCGATCTGCGGGATGGCCGCTTCCGGGATCTTCTTCCCGCTGTCGTAGTAGGCGGCGCACACCTCGGTGGTGATGGTGAACCCGGGCGGCACCGGGATGCCGATCTTGCACATCTCGGCCAGGTTCGCCCCCTTCCCGCCGAGGAGTTCCTTCTGCTTGCCGTCCCCGTCCGCCGACTTGCCGCCGAAGAAGTAAACGTGCTTCGTACTCATCTCACCGGGTCTCTGTGGGAGTGGGGTGCGGTCCGCCGCGGGGAGAGGGCGCGACAGGCGATTCGCAGGGAGTTTTACGGACCCCTCGGGAAAGAGAAAGGGTGGCAGACGGGGTCGGAAACGGGGTATACTTTGATGGAGAAACCGGAGGGCGACCGTGGTTCAAGCGTCAACCATTTCTGCCGCGGTGAGCGGCAACCCGGAGTGGTCGCAAGCCGTCAGTCAGGCCGACGGTTGGATCCACGAACTGCTCGGTAAATGGGCGGAGAGCAAGACGTGGGAGTGGGATGTCAGACCCGGCCCGGATGGTCATCCGCTGTACGACTTCCGCATGAAGTACGAGGAGGCGAGCGCGGCCGATCGGTTCGACCGCTTCGAGATCGCCAACAAGCGGCTGCTCTCGGACCGCGTCTCCGCGGTGTGGAAGCAGGTACTCGACTCCGCTCTCGCCCACCAGTGGAAACTGGTTATCCGCCTCGTCTCCGAGTTGGAACGGGAGCCCGCCCTTGCCAACTAACACCCAGAAGATCGATGAACTGGTTCGGACGGTGGTGAAACTCGAAGCGATTCTGGAGGAGCGATCCCGGCGGCAGGATGCGGAAGCCGACCGGCTGCGGGACGAGACCCGCCGCCTGCAACAGGCAGTCGAAGGACACGCGACCAAGATCACCGCGACCGAGCAGCGGTGCGCCGCCCTCGAAAAAGGCACCGACCGCTTCTGGCAAATCGCCCCGATGATCATCTCCGGTATCGCGGTTCTCGTCTCCCTGATCGTCGCCTTCCTCAAGAAATAGCTTCTCCCGGCGGAAACCCTACCTCCCCGCGTCGTCTCCCCTTCCGACATGACCGCCCGGCTGATCGCCGACCTGCTCGACCGCCACGCGGCCGCCCTCGTGCTGTTCGCCCGTCAGCGGTGCGACGCGGCCGAGGACGTGGTGCAGGAGGCGTTCGGCAAGCTGGCGACCCTGCCCGCCCCGCCGGACGACCCGGCGGCGTGGCTGTTCCGGGTGGTGCGGAACGCGGCCCTCGACGCGGGCAAGGCGGAGCGGCGGCGGAAGCGGCGGGAAGCGGCCGTCGCCCGCCCCGCCCGCTGGTTCCACGAATCGACGATCGACGGGCTGGACGCGGCGGTCGCCGTCGGGGCGATGCAGTTGTTGCCGGACGAGCAGCGGGAGGTGATCGCCCTCCGCCTGTGGTCCGACCTGACGCTCGAACAGATCGCCGCCGCGTGCGACTGCTCCGTGTCCACCGCCCACCGGCGGTACGAGGCCGGCCTGGCCGCCCTGCGGGAAAGGTTGGGTGTGGAATGCCCGAAGACGTGACCGCCAAACTCGCCCGCTTCTCCCCCACCGGCCTGGACCGGGACGCCACACTCTTCGCGACCGCGTTCGCCGCCGGCAAGGCCGCCGGCCGTCGGGCGGTGTGGAAGTGGCTGACCGCCGGCCTGGTGGTGTCGAACGCCGTCACCCTGGCGGCGCTGGCGTGGCCGAAGCCGACTCCGCCGGTGGTGGTCGTGCCGCCTGCGGCCGATCCACCCGACGTGTGGGTCGAACCCTACGGGCCGCCGACCCCGTCGAGTTACCTGGCGCTAATGAACACGATCGACACCGACATCCGCTCGACGACCTCCGCCGGCGACGGGCCGGTCCCGTCGTCCCCGCTCACCCCGCGGTCGCTCCGCGACCCGAAGTTCCAGTAACGGCGAGCCGGGAGCGTGAGCGACCGGAGGATTATGTGCCTCCGGTCGCTCACGCTCCCGGCTCGCCAGAATTCCCCGGAGTTCCCATGCGCCTCACTCTGTTCGCCCTGTTCCTGTTCGCCCCGGCCGCCCTCGCCCAGCCGAACCCGGAGCCGAAGGACGGCAAGGTGACGATCCCGCTCACCCTGCACCCGACCGCCGCCCCGAAGCCGCTCTCCCGATACTACCTCACCCCGCAGTACATCGACATGCAGCCGGGCAACCGGGTGCCGGGGTTCATGAAGGCGTACATGGAGCAGCACGCGTTCTTCTCGAAGGAGCCGGCCGAGCAGCGGGAGAAGTGGAACCAGACGCCGCTGGCCGACCTGCCGGTGGACGACATCAAAAAATCCGGGGTGATCGGCGGGCTGATGCATCGCAAGGATTTCACCGACTTCACCGAGAGCGCCGGCCGCCCGCTGAGCGACGTGGACGAGGCCGCCCGCCTGCTGACCACCGACTGGCAGGTGTGGTTCAACATCCGCCGCGACGGCATCGGCACCCTACTGCCCGAGGTGCAGAAGATGCGGGAACTGGCCAGCGTGCTGAAGGTGCGGATGCGGTACGAGGTGAAGACCGGCGACTTCGAGAAGGCGGCGTACTCGGCCCGCACGTTCTACGGCCTGGCCAGCGCGCTGGAGAACCACCCGACGCTCATCTGTCTGCTCGTCGCCGTCGCCATCGAGACCATCGGGCTGAACGCCGTCGAGGAGATGATCCAGCAGCCCGGCTGCCCGAACCTGTACTGGTCGTTCACCGAGATGCCGGCGGACGTGTTCAGCTCGCGGCTGGCCACCCAGGGCGAGCGGGTGATCATCCACGCCCACTTCAAGTCGCTGGTGGACAACACGGTCATGTCCGACGCCGAAGCGAAGACGATGGCCGAGACGATCGACCGGCTGACCCGGATGATCGGCCCGGACGGGAAGGCGGAAGAGTCGAAGTTTTCCGCCCGCTTCGCCGCCCAAGCCGCCGACGAGAAGAAGGTGGCGGCGTTCCGCCAGGAGTTGATCGCCGCCGGGCGGAAGGCGGACGCGGTGAACAAGTTCCCGCCGCTCCAGGTGGCGATGGCCCACAACCTGCTGCGGTACGACATCCTACTGGACGAGTTCTACCGGCACATGCACCTGCCGCACGCCGAGGCGATGAAGCTGGCGGCCGAGGCGGAGGCGAAGCTGAAGGACGACGCCGACGCGGTTCTGGCCAGGCAACTGCTGCCGAGCATCACCAAGGTGCGGAGCGCGCTCACCCGTGTGCAGCAGCGGGTGGCGTACCTGCGGGTGGTCGAGGCGGTGCGGCTGTACGCCCACGACAACGGCGGCAAGCTGCCGGAGAAGCTGGCCGACATCAAACTGCCGCTGCCGCTCGACCCGGTGACCGGGAAGGAGTTCAGTTACAGTGTGAAGGACGGCGTCGCCACCCTCACCGGCGGCAACCCGAACCCGGACCAGGCGGCCACCAACCGGGTGTACGAACTGCGGGTGAAGAAGTGAAGGTAGCAGGCACACACCGTGTGCTGTCCGCTGCTGGTGCGGGCGGCACACGGCGTGTGCCTGCTACATTGTCAATGCCGCCCGCCGGTCGGATTCCACCCGGAGAGGCCATGACCCGTTTCGCCGCCGCCCTCGTCTCATTCGCCCTTGCGGTCATTTCAGCCCCGGCCGCCGACCCGCTCACCGTCACCCCGAAGCCGGTGGCCGTCCACCCGGCAGCGGCCCCGAAGCCGGCGCTCAAGTACCTGCTCCTGCCCGACCTGACCGAGGTACATGAAGGCAACCAGGCGCACCTGTTCATGAAGGCGTTCGCCGAGCAGAACAACTTCTTCTTCGGCAAGGACGAGAGCGACAAGCGGGAGAAGTACCTGTCCGCCCCGCTGAACGAGCTGTCCGACGACACCCGGTACTACGGCGGCAACCTGATGAAGCGGCTGCACGACGCGGCGTGCGCCGAACACTGCGACTGGCAGATGCTCCGCGAGCTGAAGCGGGACGGGGCCGCCGCCCTGCTGCCGGACGTGCAGTGGATGCGGATGCTGGCGGCGGTGCTGAAGGTGCGGTGCCGCGGGGAGATCAAGGCCGGCGACTTCCCGGCCGCGATCCGCACCACGCAGACCGTGCTCGCCCTGGCCCGGTCGTTCAACGAGCACCCGACGCTCATCGGCCAACTGGTCGGGTGCGCCATCGCCAACATCGGCCTGGGGTGCGTGGAGGAGATGGTCCAGCAGCCGGGCTGCCCGAACCTGTACTGGGCGCTGTCCGACCTGCCCGCCCCGTTCATCGACCTGAACAAAGGGCTGAAGGGCGACCGGGTGGTGTTCGCGTCCGAGTTCGCCGACTTCGCCCGCGGCGGGGAGGCGTGGACTGGTGAACAGGAGGCGCGGGCGTTCACCCGCCTGCCGAAGTTCGTCGGCTTCCTCGAACCGTCGCCGGTGAAGCGGCCGACCGAGTTCGCCCCGTACATCGCCCAACTGGGGCACGACGAGGAGTTCAAGAAAGCCGCCGCCGGCTGGCTGAAGGAGGCCGGGTACGGCGACGACGACGTGAAAAGTATGACCCCGGCCCAGCGGGTGATCGTCGGCAGCGTGGAGCGGGTGTTCTCGCTGAACGACGACGTGGCGAAGTGGATGCGGCGGCCGTACCACGAGCTGCCCGAAGAAATCAAGACGCTGGCGACCGGGAAGGCCGGCCAGCTCGACGTGCAGCAGCGGGGGGTGTTCGGCGGCGGGCTGGTGGCGGTGATGAAGCCGAAGGTGGCCCAGACGCGGGTGGACTCGCTCATCGCCCAACTGCGGCAGGTGGAGGCGCTGCGGATGGCCGTGGGCAAGGACGGCAAGTTCCCGCTGAAATTGCCGGCCGGCGTGGCCACGCCGATCGACCCGTTCAGCGGCAAGCCGTTCCCGTACCACGTCGAGGACGACGGCAAGACGGCGGTGTTCACCCTCACCCCGCCGCTCGGGCTGGAGACGGCCGTGCCGTACAACTACCGCTGGCGGGTGACGGCGACGAAGGGGAAGTGAGACCGGGCGGTTCGGACCGGGTGGCCGACTCCCTCCGGGAGTCGGTGCCGACTGTCGGAGACAGTCGGCCACCCTGAGGGCCGGTCGCCGACCGGCCCTCCTCCACCCGGCAACCGCTCACCGCACCACCAACTTCCGCAGTTCCTTCGGGAACGGCGATTCCACCTCGATCCGCTTCCCACTCGTCGGGTGGTCGAACGCCAGCCGCCAGGCGTGCAGCCCGAGCCGCTCGGCCGGGTCGAGCTTCGCCCCGTACAGGGTGTCGCCGATCACCGGGCAGCCGATCCCCGACAGGTGGACGCGGATCTGGTGCTTGCGGCCGGTGTCGATCACCACTTCCACCAGTGCGAACTTCCCCCGGCCGCCGGTCACCCGGTACCGGCTGACCGCCCGCTTCGCCGCCGGGCCGTCGAACCGGCTGGCCCGCACCCGCAGGTCCGCCCCTTCTGTCAGGAAGTTGTCGATCACCCCGTCGGCCGGCTCCGGGGTGCCGATCGTCACCGCCAAGTACGTCTTCGTCACCGTATCCCATCGTTCTTGCAGGCGGTCGCGGGCCTCGGCGGAACGGGCGAACAGGAGCAGGCCGGACGTGCCGCGGTCGAGCCGGTGGACGACGAACGGCCGACCCGCCCGCCGCCGCTCCAGCGACGCACTCAGCCGGGCGAACGCGGTGTCGGATTTGTCCCCCTCGCCGGCCGACACGGTGAGCAGCCCGGACGGCTTGTCGATGACGATGACCGCGTCGTCCTCGTGGGCGATCGTCAGGCGGGCGGCTTTCGGGTCGGCCAGCGCCGGCGGGTCGCGGAGGAGGCGGACGTGGTCGCCGGGGTTTAGCGGGTGGTCGTGCCGCGTGACGGACGTGCCATTCACCTCCACCCGCCCGGACCGCAGCACCTCCTTCACCCGCGTGCGGTTCATCGGGGCGAGGGCGACGAGCAGCCAGGCGAGAAGCGGGGCCGCGGCGGTCGGCGGGGGTAGGTCACGGGCCGGTGCGGACATAGACATGGGTGGTGTCCCCGGTCTCACGACCGGGGCTACGTTATGTCGCCCCCTTCGGGGGCTTGAATCTTCAGCCCGCGGAACGGGCGGCATAGCGTAGCCCCGGTCGTGAGACCGGGGACTATTCAGCTTCGCCCAACTCCTCGTTCAACTGCACCCACTGGTCTTCGGCCGCCGCCAGTTGCTCGCCGACGGCCGTGATCTCCGCTTCCAGCCGCACCGCCTCGTCGGCGTCGTTCGTCGTGTCGAACTGCTGGGTCAGCTCCTTCCGCCGGGCGTCGAGCTGGGCGATGGTTCGCTCCACGCCCTTCTGCTCCTTGCGGATCTCCTTCTCCGTCCGCTTCACCGCTCGCTCCACCGTCCGCCCCGGTCCGGCCACCGCCGGCGGCGCCTTCCCCATCTTCGCCGCGTGCTCCCGCTCGCCGGCCTCGATCTCCTTGTTCACCTGGTACAGGTAAGTCTCGTAGTTGCCGCTGTAGTTGGTGACGTGCCCGTCCCGCACCTCGATGATGCACGTCGCCACCCGGCTCATGAAGTGCCGGTCGTGGCTGGTGAAGATGACGGTGCCCTTGTAGTCGGTGAGCGCGTCGGCCAGCGCCTCCACCGTGTCCACGTCCAGGTGGTTACCGGGTTCGTCGAGGATGAGCACGTTCAGGTCGGACAGCAGCAGCGCGGCCATGCACAGCCGCGCCCGCTCGCCCCCGGACAGTACGCTCACCGGCTTCTCGACCGCCCCGCCGCGGAACAGGAACGACCCGGCCACGTCCAGGATTGCCTGGTCCTTGGTGCCGATGGCCGACTTCGACCGCAGGTACTCCAGCACGGTGAACTTCGGCGGCAGGCTGGTGTACACGTGCTGGGCGTACACCCCCAGCTTGCACCCGTGGCCCCACCGCACCTCCCCGCCGAGCGGCTTGAGCGAATCGACGATGGTGCGGAGGAACGTCGTCTTCCCCTGCCCGTTGTCGCCGACGATGGCCGCCCGCACCCCGTGGTCGAGTTCGAGCTGGATGTCGTCGGCGATCTGCCGCTCCGGGTAGCCGATGACCAGGTCGCGGCACCGGAGTGCTGACCCCTTGCGGGGTTCGATCTGCGGGGCGCGGATGTTCGCCGTCGGCTCGTCCCGATCGACTTCGGTGAACTCCAGCTTCTCCAGCGCCTTCGCCTTCGACTGCGCGAGTTTGGCGGTGGACGCGCGGGCCTTGTTCCGGGCGATGAAGTCCTCCAGGTGCCGCTTCTTCACCATGACCGCCGCGTTCGACCGCACGTCGTGTTCCCGCTTCTCCTTCTGGAACTGCAGGAACGCGTCGATCTTGCCGGGGTACGTGGTCAGCTTGCCGCGGGACAGGTCGAGGGTGTGCGTGCAGGTGGCCCGCAGGAACGCCCGGTCGTGCGACACCACCACGCACGCCGACCGGTGGTTCACCAGGAAGTGTTCGAGCAGGATCTGCGTCCGCAGGTCGAGGAAGTTGGTCGGCTCGTCGAGCAGCAGCAGGTTCGGCTCGTGCAGCAGCAGCGCCGCCAGCTTCGCCCGCGTCTGCCACCCGCCGGACAGGCGGGTGATCGGCCCGTCCAGGTACGCCCCCTTGATCTCGAACTCGCCGGCCACCTCCCCGCACTTCCAGTCCGGCTGGCCGCTGTCCCGCATCAGGAAGTCGAGGGTGGTCTCGTCCGGCAGGAACGGGTCGTGCTGCCGCAGGTAGCCGAGCCGCAGGCTGGGGTGGCGGATGATCTCCCCGCTGTCCAACTCCTCCTCGCCGAGCAGGATGCGGAGCAGGGTGCTCTTGCCCGCCCCGTTGCGGCCGACGAACCCGACCTTGGTGTTGTCGCTGATGACGGCGTCGGCGTGGTCGAGCAGCACCTGATCGCCGTAGCTCTTGCTCGCCTGGGCGATCTGAATCAGGGTGGCCATGCGGCGCGGGCACCGGGGGTGAGCGGAGAGGAAATAGGAATGATACGGACGGGGTTGGAAATGGGTTCAGATGAACCGGGGCAGTGACGCCGCTCTTGCACGTCCGGTCGGTCTGGTGCGAGGCGAGGCCGGACGGTACGCTGACCCGCGGAGGAGCAGTTATGACCGCGTTACTCACCCCGCCGCACTCGACGACACCGGCTCCGGTCGCCCCGCCCCCGGCCGTTCAACCCCCGCCGCGGCCGTTCCGCTGGACGCTGGAACGGTACCGCGACCTCGATCAGATCCACTTCTTCGACGACCAGCGGACCATGCTCCTCGACGGCGAGATTTACGTCATGCCCAACCCGAAGCCGCCGCACAGCACCGCCCTCGGACTGGTGGACCTGTGGGCCCGCGTGGCGTTCGCCACCGGCCACTGGGTGCGGGTGCAGATGCCGTTCGACATCCGGCCGGATTCCGAGCCGAACCCGGACGTGGCGGTGGTGGTCGGGTCGGTGCGCGATTACGCCACCGCCGACCCGACCACGGCCGAACTGGTCGTCGAGGTGGCCGACTCGTCCCTGTTCACCGACACCACCACGAAGGCGGAGAAGTACGCCACGGCGAAGGTGCCGGACTACTGGGTGATCGACCTGGAGAACCGGCAGTTGATCGTGTTCCGCGACCCGGCCCCGTTGCCCGCCGCGCTCGGGGCGAACGCCTACCGCCAGCGGACCACCCACGGCCCGGCCGACACCGTCGCCCCGCTCACTGTCCCGGCCGCCGTCGTCCGCGTGGCCGACCTGCTGCCGTGATCGGCTCGCGGACCGACGTTCACTTCTTCTCGCCCACCAGCTTCGGCGAGGCGGTCGGGCCGAACCCGACGTTCCGCTTCGCCTCGTACTCCAGCTTGCCGTCGGCGAACTTGAACGTGAGGGTGGCGACGAACGGCGTCTCGGTCAGCACGATCTTGGCCGTGTAGGTGTCATCCGCCGTCCACGCCCCACTCGCGGCCACGGGTTGTTCCAGCCCGGTGCCGAATGCCCACTTCCCGGTCTTCCACTCGCTCACCCCGCACACCAGTCGTCGGTCGGTGCCGTTGATCTTGCCGGCGATCGTCACCTCGCTGCTCCGCTCGGCCTGCTCGAGCGTGATCGTTTCCACCTTCTGGTCGTTCGCCGCGAACACATATGCCGTCCGGAAGTACTCCGCCTTCGGCCCGCTGGTGAGCGGCACCCCCGTTTGAACTGGTACGCTCAGCCCGGCGAGCTTCGTTTGCAACTTCTTCGCCGCCGATTCGTCGGCCGGCAGAGCTTCCTTCTTCAGCCCCGGCAGCAGCACATCCCACACCAGGTTGAGCACGTTCTGCATGTCCTTCGTGCCGCTGGTGATGGCGATCACCGCGTCGTGGTCCGGCAGCACGATGCAGTACTGGCCGAACGCCCCGTCGCCACGGTACGCCCCGTTCCGGCTCCGCCAGAACTGGAACCCGTACCCCTGGTCCCAGTCGCTCTTCGGGTTGCTGCCGTTGCTCGTCTGTTTGGCGGTGGCCATCGCCACCCACTCGGCCGGGATCAGTTGCTTGTCGCCCCACTTCCCCTTTTGCAGGTAGAGCTGACCGAACTTGGCGATGTCTTCCGTTCGCACGTTCAGCCCGTACCCGCCGAGCGACACCACCTGCGGGCTGGTGCCCCACGTCGGGTCGTCGATGCCGAGCGGGTCGAACAGCCGCGGCTTCAGGTAGTCGAGCACCGTCTGCCCCGTCACCTTCTGCACGACGGCCGACTGCATGTAGGTGGCCGGCGTGTTGTACAGGAAGTGCGTACCCGGTTTGAACGGCACCGGGGCAGCCAGGAACGTCTTCGTCCACGGCTCCTTCGACGCCGCCAGCGCCGGCTCCGTCTGGTGGCCGGTGGACATGCACAGCAGGTCCCGCACCCGCATGTTTTTCAGGTTGTTGTTCGGCTCCTTCGGGGCGTCGTCCGGGAAGAATTTCAGCACCGGGTCGTCGATGCTCAGCTTGCCGTCGGCGACGGCCATCCCCACCGCGGTGGAGGTGAAGCTCTTGCTCAGCGAGTACAGTTCGTGCCGGCTCTTGGCGTCGTAGGGCGTCCACCACCCCTCGGCGACGACGTGCCCGTGCCGCACGAGCATGAAGCTGTTCATCACGTCCACCTTCTGGTCCGCCGCCTCGACGAACGCCAGCACCGCGGCGGACGACACGCCCTGGGCTTCCGGGGCGCTGCGGGGCAGGGGGTTGGCAGCCGGGGCGACCGCAACGAGGAGCAGGACGAGCGAGCCGGCGAGGAGAGGCTTCACGACGGAACCTCCAGGGGAAGGGGTGCCGATGTGATACGAACTGACGGCAGTACGGAGTTGGCACGCCGTTCGCTACAGCCTCATCTCGGGGGAACTCTTGCGCCACGGTGCCACCGATGATGTGTACGCCCGCCGTGTTCGCGGACTCGGCCACCGGCTGGCTGATCAAAACCGACTCCGTCCGCTCATCCACCGTCATTCTGCTCGCGCTGGTCGCGGTCGGGGTGTTGGCCGGGGCGCTGTACCAGGTCGGCGTCATCGGGTTCGTTCTTGGAATCGTCGGGGCGGTCATCCGCGGCGGGATCCGGGCCGGGTTCCGCGTGTGGGAGCAGACGCTGGCGTGGGCGTCGTGGCCGGTGTTCCTGGCCGTCCAGTTGGCTCTGCTGGCGGTCGGCGTGTGGCTGGCCGGGGCGGCGCCGGTGGTGTCCGTCGGGTGCGCGCTGGCCGCCCTCGGGCTGGGGCTGGCGGCGGTGCTGGCGTACATGTTCATCGACGTCGAGCGGTACGAGGTGGCCCGCGGGTACAAGGCGCTGCACGACCCGCTCAAGGGGCAGAAGCTGGCGGGCGAGCTGGCGCGGTACGGGCACCGGCTGGGGGTGCCGCTGCTCGGCGCCGCCGGCGTCGGCATGATCGGCGGGTTCGCGCTGCTCAACCTCGGCCTGTTCCACCTGCTCGGCCCCCGCTGGTACACTCCGCCGGGCGACGGTGTCACCTACACCGACTTCGTCGCGTCCGTGCTGGTCCACCTGCTGAGCGTGGTCGATCTGCTCAACCTGGCCGACACCCACCACCTGATGCGGGTGGCGGTCGCCCGCCCGGCCCCCGGCCTGCCGGCCGCCCTGCTCGCCGGGTTCAAGTCGTTCTTCACCCTCGTCCTCCTCCAGCAGATCTTCGCGTCCGTGCGGAAGGGGCGGCTGCTGTCCGAGACGATCGCCGACTTCTGGAGCCCGCACGAGCCGATCCACGAGCGGGCGCGGGCCGCCCTGCCGCAGTACGGGGCGGGCGCCCTCGACCCGCTGCTGCTCTCCCTGCGGACGTCCGACGCGCTCACCCGCGAGCAGCGGGACCAGTTGCCGCGGGTGCTGGCCACCATCGGCCCGGCCGCCATCCCCGCCCTCGCGTACCACCTGAATGACGCGAACGAGCACGTGCGGGCGGTGGCGGTGGCCGCCCTCGGCCGGCTGCGGGCGACGGCCGTGTTCCCGCGGGTGGCGGAACTCGTCCGCGACCCGAGCGACATCGTGCGGCTGAGCGCCGCCGAAGCGCTCGGCGAGGCCGGCGGGGTGACTGCCGCGCCGGACCGCCGCCGGCGGGCGGGGCGGTTCCGCTTCCGCCTGCC
>JALHQU010000087.1 GCA_022841795.1 Fimbriiglobus sp. | reverse complement strand
GCCGGCGCGGATAGCGTGTGCCACCTCCGCGCCTTGTTCCGCAGCGAGAAAGGCCAGTGGGACGCCTACTGGGCCTCCCTCGCCACATGAAACCTACCGACACTAAAGACGCTCACCCTCCGCCTCCACCCCGCCGCTTGCACTCGGCCAGAACGTGGGCAGCGGCCGGTCCTACTTCCCCCGGTCGGCGTCGCGGTACAGGTGGGACAGGTCGAGCAGGGTTTTCTCCAGCCGGGCGTAGTACTCGTCCTCGCCGAGCTTCGCCTTCTGGTCGCGGAGGGCGGCGAGGGCGAGTTCCAACTCGTCCCGGTGGCGGCGGACGTCGGCCGGCAGCGCCCGCTCGCGGTCGCTCGGGATCAGGTGCCACTGGTGCGCCCGCAGGCCGTCCACCTCGGCCCCGTCCTTCGCCCGCTTCACCGCCCGCACCCCCTGGAACCAGTCGGCCGCCGACCCCAGTTTGTCGCCGGTGTCGTCGATCAGGGCGTGTTCGGTCGCGAGCCGGGCCTCGCCCTTGTAGAACTCGTTCACCCGGCTCACCGCCGTCAGGAACGCTTCCAGCAGCGACACCTGCCCATCCTGGTCCAGGTCCGCGGTCGGGTCGGCGATCGCCTCGGACATGAACTGGCCGAACCGCGCGTAGTTCGACTCGACCCCGCTGCGGGTGGCGGTGACGACCACGCGGTTCGGCCCGGACAGGTGGGCGAGGAACGGGGCGCTGGCCGACGCGCAGTTGACGACCGCGACCGGCCGCTTCACCGGCGCCAGCCAGTCGGCCAGTTCCTTCGCCGTCACGTCCGGCCCGCGGAGGTTGAACCGGGCGTCGCGGCCGTCATCGGTGCCGTGGCCGATCAACACCACCCAGAGCGGCCCGGTGCCGGTTTGCGTTGATCGGGTCAGGTACTCTTTCAGCCGCTCGCGGTCCTTCTCGGGAGAATCGGCGTCCCGCCCGATGAGCGTCCACCCCGCCCCGCCCTTCTCCGCCGCCGCCCGCCAGTTGTCGGCCCACTTGCCGAACGCCGCGTCGTACTCCGGCGTGCCCGCCGCCCCGACCACCACCAGCACCCGCGGGCGGCTTTCTTCCGCCAGGATGGTGGTGCCGAGCGCGAACGTGAGCAGTGCGATCACGGGGAACTCCGAAAGGGTGGCCCGTTCTCTCCGAGAGCGGGAAGAGGCACCGACTCCCGGAGGTCGTCGGCCACCCGAAAAACCGGGCACTCACGCCAGCCCGTGCCGCCGCCGCAGCCCCCACTCGGCTACCAGGCAGCCGACGGCCAGCAGGAAGTACCAGCCGCGGTGCCACAGCGGCGACACCCACGTCTCCATCACCGGCGCGGCCCGCGCCGGCAGCCCGGCGACGAACTCGGCCAGCCCGTCGGCCGGCACCACCGCCCCCTTCGTGCGGGCGGCGATGACCTCCAGCGCTTCGCGGTTCGGCTCCAGCCGGGCGAACTCGTCGGCCTCGGGCTGCACGCACCAGCCCACCTCCCGCTTGCCGACGGGCGACCCGTCCGGCGCGGAAACGGTCGCCACCGCCCGGTACGCCCCGGCGTCCCGCGGGACGAACTTCGCCACGTACAGCCCGGCCTCGCGGGGGTCCGGCTCGGCCGTCAGGGTGAGTTCCTCCCGGTTCGGCCGGGTGATCCGCACTTTCACCGTGGCGTTGTCCAGCGGCAGGTATTCCGCGTCGTGCGCCCGCACCGTCACGTCGATGGTCGGGGTGGCGGTGCCGGCGGCGGGGGTGGCTCGCACGTCCACCCGGCCGGGCACGTCGCCCACCAGCCACCGCACCGTCTGCCGCCACGCCCGCTCGAAGTCGTCCTGCTTCGGGTCGTCCCGCCGCAGCCACCACCGCCACAGGTCGCCGACGAGCAGCGCCCCCGCCCGCCCCTTGCCGAACGGCTGGACGACGAGCGCCGGGTGGGTGTTTCCGGCCGAGTCGCGGGCCTGGGCCAGCACCGACGCCCCCGGCTTGGCCAGCCCGGACTCGTTCAGCGTGAGGAACGCCGCCGTGCCACTCAGCCGGGCGTTCTCCTCCTCCTCCGTCTTCCGCGTCCGCACCCACGGCTGGAGCCAGCCCTCGCGGGTGAGCACCAGCTTCTGCTCGCCGGTGGGCGGGTTGCCCGTTGCGTTCAGGTACACGGGCAACAGGTCGCCGACCGGGGTCTGGTCGTACTTGCCGCTGGCGAACGAGTCCGCCCCGCCGAGCATGAGGAACCCCCCGCCGCGGCGGGCGACGAAGTTCCGCAGCAGCAACTGCTGGTCCGGGGTGAAGAACCCGGCCTCGACGTCGTCCAGGATGACGGCGTGGTAGCGGTACAGGTCGGCCGCGGTCTGCGGGAACCCGCCGCGGAGTTCGAACTCGTCCCGCGTGTTCAGCCGGAGCAGGACCGGCTGGTCGCGGCGTTCGGCCGTCTCCGCGTCCGGGTGCTCGAACCCCTTGAACAGCGGGTTGTTCGCCGCCGGCCGGCCGCCGCGGAAGTCGAACTTCGGCTCCCGCTTCGCCACCCGCACCAGCCCGACCAGATGCACCTCCTTGTCCTCGTCCAGCGACCGCCGCAGGTACTTGTACTCCCAGTTCGGCCGCCCGCAGACGTACAGCACCCGGTACGGCCCGCCGCCGCGGTCCACCACCACCAGCCGGCTGTTGTTCGCCGGCGTCTGTTCGGCAGTCTCGCTCTTGGCCTGCGTCCGCACGCGGTAGAACTCGACCCCCGCGGTCTCCGGCCGGAGTTGGAAGCGGAAGTTGAGCGTCTCGTTCTCCCCGGCCGGGGTCATTTCCTGCCGCGTAACCTCTTTCCCCGCTTCGTCTTCCACGACGGCGACGACCGCCTGCCCGCCGAACCCGTGCGCCGACACCTCGGCGTTAAGGGCGACCGGCGCCGCCTCGAAGTTGGACTGGTTGAGTGTGACGCGGCGGACGGCGATGTCCTTCGGCACCGATCGTTCCGGCGGCAGCACCGGGTACACCGGCGGCAAGGCGGACCAGTCGATGTCGGCGGAGTCGGTGGCATTGCCGTCGGACACGAGCAGGACGCCGGCGAGCGGCCGGCCCTGGTACCGCTTGGCGACCGCCGCCAGCGCCGAGTGAAGCGAACTGGCGGTGCCGTCGAACGACAGGTGGTCGAACCCGTCCACGCCCCGCAGGTGCGTGTCGAACACGTAGTTCCGGGCGTCGAAGTCCTGGCCGAGCCGATTCCGCCACGCCGGCTCGCCTTGCAGCAGCCCCTTCGCCCAGTCCGCGCGGGTGCGGTCGGTATCGCCGTCGCGAACCTGGAGGCTCTGGCTGTTGTCGGCCAGCACCACGAACACGTTCGCCCCCGGCTGGGGTCGCGAGCCGGTGACCAGCGGTTCGACCAGGCACAGGGCGAGCGCCGCCACGCCGACCAACTTCAAGACTGCGGACGCGATGCCCACCCAGCGCGGCCCCCGCCACCGCGCGTAGCTGAACACCACGAGCGCAACCCCGGCCGCAACAAGAACTACGGCCGGCAGGAGCCAGTGCGGGGAGCCGAAGACGAGCGAGGCGGGGGTCATAGGCGGTGTGGTCGTCCTGTGGTCCGGTTGCTCGGTCGAGATCCTCAGAACCGACCGCCGGTGGCGGTCGGCGGGCCGCCACAGAGGGCGGCCCCTACACCGGAACGCCCACTTCGTAGGGGCCGACCGCCGGTGGCGGCCCGCTGGTCCGGCCCTGCCGGACCAGCATTTCTACGTCATTTCCCGCTCCCGAGGCGTTCGTAGTACCGGCGGACGCCGTCGATGAACTCGGGCGGCACCGGGTCGCGGTCGATCGGCACGAGGGCGTCGGGCGTGTCCCGCTTCCGCACCTCCTCGGCCACCCGGTCCCGCAGTTCGTTCAGCGGCTTCGCCACCATCTCTTGCAACTGCTTCCAGTCCGGCTCCTTCGCGTGCCGTTTGAACTCCTCGCGGGTGGTGCGGACGCGGTCGCGGATGCGGGCGGCTTCGGCCCGCAGCTTCGGGTCGTCGAGCAGGTCTTCGGTCGCCCGCATGCGGTCGTACCACTGGCGGAACCCGTCCTCGCGGATCGGCCCGCCGCGGGCGTCGCCGGTCTGCGGCCCCGGCTGTAACCGCTCACCGCCGGGCTGGTTACGTTCCGGTGGGTCGGTCAGGTTCCGCCGCTGACCGCCGGGTTGACCACGTTCACCCGGCTGCTGCTGTTGCCCCGGTTGTTGACCGGGTTGACGTTCCCCCGGCTGGCCCTGACCGGGCTGCCCTTTCTGATCCGGTCGTTGCTGCTCTCCGGGTTTCCCGTCTCGTTGTTGGCCCGGCTGCGGCTGGCCGGTCGCCTGGGCGACCTCGCGGTTCACCTGCTCGGCCAGTTCGTCCAGTTCCCGCTGGGCGCGTTTCAGCGCTTCGGTCTGCCCGCCGAGGACGCCCTCGGCCGCCTTCTCCACCCCCTTGCGGAGCCGCTCGGTGCCCTGCCCGGCCTTGCGGGACGCGTCAGCCGCGTCCGCGGTGCCGCCGGCGGCCGACAGCCGCCGGGCCAGGTCGATGGCGTCGCCCACCTTCTCCTCGGCCGCCCCGCGGACCGTGTTGTACAGCTCCTGCGCCAGCACCGGCTCGGGCTGCTCCGCCTCCTGCACCGTCTTCTTCAGCCGCTCCGTCAGCGTGTCGAGTTGCTTCTTCTGCTCCGCAAGTCCTTGCTCCACCTTCTCTTTCGCCCCGCCGTCGCGCAAGCTAGGTGTCGCGGGCTTGGGTGCCTGCTTCATGTCGTCGAGTTGCTTCGTCAGCTTCTGCTGCTCCTCGTCCAGTTGCCGGGCCTGCCCGCGGAGTTCCCGCATCTCGTCGCCGAAGCGGTTCGCCGACTCCTTGCGGAGCTGGTCGCGGACGGCGTCCAGTTGCCGGCCGGCCCGCGTGCCCTCGTTCACCGCCTGCCCGAGTTGGCCCTTTTCCAGGGCTTCCGCCGCCTGCCGCACGTTCTCCCGGCTCTGTTCCACCTGCTGCCGGGCGTCGGACAGCCGGTCGCGGTTCTGCTCCTGCTCCATCCGCTGTTGCAGTTCGTCGGTGTCCCGCAGCACCTGCTGCTGCTGGTCGCGGAGCCGCTTCAGTTGCTGCTGGAGTTCCTCCTTCTTCTTCTCGTCCTTCGCCTGTTCGAGGGCGGATTGAAGCTCCTTCACCCGGTCGGTCAGGTCGTTCTGCCGGCGGGCGAGTTCCTTCAGCCGGTCGGCCAGGTCCTGGTTCTCCCGCTGCTCGCGGTCCCGCTGCGCCTGCCGCTCTTGTTGGGCGCGGGCGGCGGACTGGGTTTCGTAGCGGTTCTGCTCGTCGGTCAGGTCGAGCTGGTTCAACTGCCGCTGCGACGGGCTGCGGCTGTTCGCCCCGCGGGCGCCCTGCTGCCGCTGGCGGGAGTTGTTCCGCGTCACCTCGAACTCGCGGGCGCGGAGTTTCAGAAGTGCCTGGTACGCCGCCTGTTCGGACGCCAGCGCCGCCGGAAGGACGGGGATAGTGCCCTCGGCCAGTTGCTTCTCCGCGGCCGTCATGAACTGGACGGCCTGCCGTAAGTGCTCGGCCGACGCCGGGTTCTGGATTTTCTCACCCAGCGCCCCGGCCTTGTCGATGACGGCCTGTTGCGACTCGCGGACCAGCTTCACGTCCTCGGCAAACTTGTCCGTCGGGGTGGTACCCGTCTCGCGGCGGATCAGCCGCCACGTCGCGTTCACGATCTGCTTCTGCAACTCGGCCAGTTGCTCCGCCTGCTCCGCGTTCCCACCGCCCTGTTGCTGTTGTTGCTGCCGCTCCTGCTGCTCGCGGGTCTGCTGCTCGCCCTGGCGGAAGATCTCCTCGAAGTGCCGCACCTCGGCGAAGTACATGTCGCCGGACGTCCGCCGCCGCCGGCCGTCCGGCCCGGTGTCCTCGGCCCAGAAGTAGTACGACACCACCTGATCCGGCTGGGCCTTCAGCGCCTCGAAGTCGATCAGGTGTTCCGGCTGGGCCTTCTTCACGGTCGGCGCATCCGGTTGCCCCAGCACGATTTCCGCCGGCGGTTGACCGGCGGCCGACACGCTCACCCCGAATCGCACCAGCCCGAAATCGTCCTTCACGTCCGCCTTCAGCGGCAGTTCTTCCAGTGGTGACACCCGACTGTCACGCCCCGGCCGCGGCACCGTCACCACCGGCGGCAGGTTGCGGGTGATGCGGACGGAGATGTCGGCCGGCAGCTTGTTGACGCGGCCGTCGGCGTCGGTCAGTTTCACCTGATACCGCTGCGATTCAGCCGGTTTGAGGGTGACGCGGTAGACGTGCTGCTCGGCGTCGTGCAGCACCAACGGCAGTTCCCGCTTCTTCTCGTCCAGCAGCACGGCCGTCGTCACCGCCTTGTTCATCCGGCACAGCAGGGTGATCTCGGTGCCCTCGACCGCGGAAATGTGCCGCACGTCCTGCACGTCCTTCGGGTCCAGGCCGGTGTACGTCGGGAACACCAGTCGGGCGTCCACCCGCCGCAACTCCGGGTGCTCGTAGACGGTGACGCGGAACGTGTCGCTCCGTCCGCCGGGAAATTCGACGCGGTACGACAGCGGGGCGTCCACCGCCGGCACGTGCCCGGCGAACGCCGGGTCGTCCAGATTGCGGGCCATCGGCTTCGCGGCCGCCCCTTCGACCACCAGCGTGGCTTCGGGCGGGACGGCCGCGGGGAACTTGGCGATGACCACCAGCGCCGTGCCGCGTTCGATCTCGGCGTTCCCCGGTTCGACCTCGACTGCCAGGCCGGAAGCCGTTGCTGCGGCGAGGGTTGGGGCGTTCGATCCGCCGTTGGGTGACACCGTGCGGAAGCCGATCAGCCCGACGACGGCCACGAGCGCGAGGAGCGCCAGCCCGTGCGCGAGGAACGTGGAGGTCAGCCGCGACCGCGGCACGGCCTGGTCCCAGTCGTGCGTGCGGCTGTGGGCGAGGGCCGATTCGATCACCGACGATTGCAGGAACCCGAGCCGGCCGTCGGGCGTCGGCTCCTGTTCCACCGCGGCCAGCAGCGCCGCGGACAGGTCCGGGTTCTTCGACTCGATGCGGCGGGCCAGCCACCGCGGGTCGCGGGCCATGCGGCCGACGATCAGCCACCACGTCATGCCGACCGCCACGGCCACCGCCGCAAGCAGCAGCGCAACATCCCGCGGGGCAACAGCTTCGGACCGCGCGACGACGGCGACAATCCCGACCAGTGCGCACGCGGCCCAGCACACGGCCAGCCCGCCCCACAGCCGCAGCCGGCGGACCCGCCCGCCCACGCGGTCCAGTGTTCGCCGCAGTTCGACGCTCGCGTTCATGGGGCGCTCCCGCTTTGGGGTTGGGACCACGTTCGCCACCCGGCCAGCCCGGTCTCGACGAGCAGCACGAACACGGCCGCCAGCACCAGCCACCGCCAGATCGACTGACTCCGCTCCAGTTCCGCGGTCCGCTGCTGCCGCTCGGCCTCCCGCCGCTGTTCGTTGTTCTCCAGCTTCGCCAGCTTAACCCCGTACTGTTCCAGTATTTCCGGCGGCAGCGGGGTGGTCAAGCTTTCAGTCGGGTCGAGGTTCACCGCGAACGGCTTCGGGCCGGTCGGGGTGTCGGCGGTGTACACGCCGGGCTGGTCGGTGCCGTCGAACGGGGCATCTCTGGCAATGTTCACGGAACTGCCGTCCGACTTGCGAACGGCGGTCGTGCCGGCCGTCAACGGCACGCGGTCGCCGATCCGGTAGTTCGTCGTCGTAACCCGCCGCCCGCCAAGCAGTTCGAGCAGGGCCGTCATTAGTGGGACGAACTTGGACGACCGGGCCAACTGACTGTCGGCGGGTTGCCAGCCGGCGGCGAACACGACCAGCCGTCCCGTCCCGAGCGGCTTCTCCAACACTGCCGCATCGCCGTCGTCGAACCGGGCCAGCACGCGGCCGTTGCCGAGCTGCAAGTCCTTGATCCGCCGGTGCTTCCAGAACTGCACCTTGGTGAAGTCGCCGTACTGCGGGCCGGACAGCGGGGCGAACAGCGGGTGGTCGAACGCGATGTCTTGCAGCATGGCGTACCGGGCCACCTTCGCCTCTTCGACGGCCCACGGTGGCACCCCGGCCAGGGTCGCCAGCGTAACCGCTTGCCCCGCCGCGGGTAACACCACAAGTACCGTGCCGCCGGCCTTCGCGTACCGTTCCAGCGTGCGGGTGTTGTCCGCCGTCGTGTCGCCGGCCAGCACCACCAGCGGGGCGGACTTCACCTCGTCCCACGTCAGCGGGTCGTCCGGCTTGCGGCCGGTCACAACTACCTTCCGCTCCGGGGTTTCCGCCCACGCCCGGTCGAGGAAGTACCGCAACCCGGTCGCGTCGTCCGCCGCATCGGTGCCGACGAACACGACCGTCAATTCCTCCCGCAGAATCGGGGCGAGGTACAGGGCGTTGTCGAACTCGTGGGCGTCGCCGCGGAGCCGCAGAGTGGGCGTCGAACCGGCCGGCGGGCGGGCCACCTTCACCACCCGGCTCTCGCCCGGCGGGACGTAAGCCTCGGTGTCGGCTCCGGTTGTGCCGGCCCAGGCCAGCGCGAACTTCTCGGTCCGGGAGTTGGCGTCGTTCGTCACCCGCACCCGCAGGTGCCCCGGCTCCCCCGGCCGCTCTGAATCCGACCGATCCACCAGCAAATCCAGCCCGGCATTGCCGCGGTCGTCCGCCACAACCCGAAGGTCCAGGCCGACTTCGGCCGGCCAATCGAACCCGGTCAGCGGGGCGAGTTTCACTCCCTGCGGCAGATCGCTCACCAGCACCACCCGACCCCGCTTCGTATCGGCTTCCAGGATCGCCCCGGCCGCGTCGATCAGCGCCTGCCCCAACTCCGTGCCGTTCCACGTCGGCGACAGTTGCGTCAGCCGGTCGCGGGCGATCGCAAGTCGTTGCTGCGGTTCCAGTTGGTCCGACTCGGCGAACCCGAACACCGGCCGCACGGTGCGGTCAAACGCGAACACGGCGACACGGTCGCTCGGGCCGCATTCGGCGAGGGCGGCGTCGGCCTTCGCCACCGCCTGCCTCCACAGGTCGCCCCGCTTCAGGCTGGCGCTCGTGTCGATCAGGATCACCACCCGCTGCCCGGCTTCCCCGGCTTCCGCCGCCGCGTCGTGCCTGAGGAACGGCCGCATGAACGCCACCCCGAGCAGCACAAGTGCCGCCGAGCGAAGGAGTAACAGCAACAGTTGGTCGATCCGCCGCTTGCGGGCCGGCGGCGGGGGCGACGGGGAGAGGAACATGAGCGAACTGAACGGCACCTCGCCCTTCGGCCGGCGGCGGATCAGGTGGAACAGGATCGGGCCGGCCACGGCCAGCAACCCGAGCGCGTACAGCGGGGCGAGGAAGCTCATCGCGCACCCCCCGCCCCGGCGTTGCGGCCCGGCACCCGCCCCCGCTTCGTGCGGATCGTAAGTAGATCAAACAGAACGAGTTCCAGCGGGCGGTCCGTCGTCACCTGCTCGAAGTCGGCCCCGACGCCGACGCACTCCTGCCGCACTTTGGCGGCATGTTCCGTGAACCGCTTCCGGTAATCGCTCGCCGCCGACCGCGGGTCGATGAACAGTTCCCGGCCCGACTCGGCGTCACGGAACATGGCCGGGGTGTCGAAATCGAACACAACCTCCTGCGGGTCCAGCACTTGGAACACGATCACGTCGTGTCCGGCCGCCCGCAGGTTGCCGACGGACGAACGCACCGCCTCGGGCTGCACGAGCAGGTCGGAGAACAGCACGAACAGGCCGCGGCGGGGGGTGGCGGCGCCGACTTCGTCCAGTGGGCCGGCCAGGTCGGTCGCTTTCCCCATCGGCTCCCGTTGGAGCGCCGCCATTAAATGGGCCAGGTGTCCCGGCCGCGCCCGCGGCGGGATGTACTCGACGACGCGGTCCTCGAACGTCACCAGCCCGACCGCATCCCGTTGTCGGGAAAGGAAATACGCCACGGTGGCGGCGGCGGTGCGGGCGTAGTCCCACTTGGTGATGCCGGCGGTCCCGTACCCCATCGACCGGCTGCCGTCCACGACGAGGTGGCAGCGGAGGTTGGTTTCGTCCTCGAACTTCTTGATGTAATAGCGGTCCGAGCGGGCGAACAGCCGCCAGTCCAGGTAGCGGGGGTCGTCGCCGGAGGTGTACTGGCGGTACTCGCTGAACTCGGCCGAGAACCCGTGGTACGGGCTGCGGTGGATGCCCTTGTCGAACCCTTCCACCACCAAACGAGCGCGCAGGTGCAGGCTCTTCACCCGCGTCAGCGCCACCGGGTCCATGAACCCCGGAGTTTGACCAGGCACCTGTCCACTGGTTAGCTGCGGAGGGGGTGGCGGAGGCATCAGCGGGGCGCCTCCTTGACGTGTTCGAGCAGTCGGTCGATCACTGAATCCACCGTCACCCCGTCGGCGGCGGCGCGATACCCGAGCAGCACGCGGTGCCGCAGGGTGGGGTGGACGAGCGCGCGGATGTCGGCCGGCGAGACGTGCGCCCGCCCCTCCAGCAGCGCCCGCGCTTTCGCGCCGAGGATCATGGACTGGGCGGCCCGCAGCCCGGCTCCCCAGCTCACCCACTGGGTGACGAACTCGGGCGTGCCCGGCTGCCCCGGCCGGGTGGCGCTCGCCAGCCGCACCGCGTACCGGATCAGGTCGTCGGCCACCGGCACCTTCTTCACCACGTCGTGGAACCGCAGCACGTCGGCGGCGTCGAACAGCGGCTCGATGGCCGCCGGCTTCTTCGACGTGGTCTGCCGCACCACCGCCACCTCGTCCTCTTCGGGCAGGTAGCCGACCACCACGTTGAACAGGAAGCGGTCGAGCTGGGCCTCGGGCAACGGGTACGTCCCCTCCATCTCGATCGGGTTCTGCGTCGCCAGCACGAAGAACGGCTCGTCCAGCGGGTACCGCACGCCGGCGGCCGTCACCTGGTGTTCCTGCATGGCCTCCAGCAGCGCGGCCTGCGTCTTCGGCGGGGTGCGGTTGATCTCGTCGGCCAGGATGACGTTGGCGAAGATCGGCCCCTTCACGAACTTCATCCGCCGCCCGCCGCCGGTGTCCTCCAGGATGTCGGTGCCGGTGATGTCGGCCGGCATCAGGTCCGGGGTGAACTGGATGCGGGCGAACTTCAGGTGGAAGATCTGGGCGATGGACCGCACCAGCAGCGTCTTGGCCAGCCCCGGCGCGCCGGTGATCAGGCAGTGCCCGCCGGCGAACAGGGCGGTGAGCAGTTGGCCGGTCGCCTCCTTCTGGCCGACGATCACCTTGCCCAGCTCCCGCTCGATGGCCGTGCGGCTGGCGCGGATCTTCTCGACCGCCTGCTTCTCCTGGTCGAAATCGTCGGTCACGTCGGCCCCTTTCATCAAGAAGATCGAAGGACTAACCACAGAGGCACAGGGACACAGAGAAGACGAGAAAATGGGTTCCGAATACTCTTCCTCTGCCTTCTCTGTGTCCCTGTGCCTCTGTGGTTAGTCCTTCCTCTCCGGTCAGTGCGTCATCGCGTACACCACGATGTTGATGCCCAGCGGGTACGCCTTCTTCTCCGAGAACTCCTTGAAGTACCACGGGTCCTCGCCCTCCCGCTCCCACCCGTCGCCGTTGTCCGTGTTGTGGCAGATGAACGCCATCATCCGCCCCTTGTCGTCGTACAACGCCCGGTAGTGTACCTCCTTGGCGTCCGGCCGCTCCCAGGTGATGCCCTCCTCCCGCCCGTTCCACGCCACCCCGATGCTCGGGATCTGCGGCTTCTCCTTCAGGTCGTACACGATGTGGAAGATCTCGTGCGACAGCGGCACGTCTTCCGGCGTGCGGTCGGGGAACACCCGCTTCATCTCGCGGGCGAAGTTGTCCCACTCCCGCTCGCCCCAGAAGTCGTCCACCATCAGGAACCCGCCGTTCAGCAGGTACTTCCGCAGGGCCAGCACGTCCTCCTCGGAGAACGACAGCCCGCCCGGTTCGACGATGTAGATGAACGGGTAGTCGAACAGCCGCGGGTCGGTCAGCCGCAGGGTGATCGGCTCGGGGTTCACCTTCAGCGAGGTGAGCTGTTGCAGGCGGAACGACAGGTTCAGCTCGGCGTCCGGCCAGTCGGTCGTCCACCCCCACCGCCCGCGGTAGGTGTCGTACTCGATCCGCACGAAGGTGAACACGTCGTGCTTGAACTTCGGGTCCACCTCCCAGTTGGCGACCCCGCGGCGGTCCTCGGAGATCGGCCGCTGGCGGCCGCCCCGCTGGGCGACGACCACCCCGGCGGCGACCACCAGGACGCCGAGCGCCGCCGCCGCCAGTTGCCGGGTGCGGGTCATTTCTTCGTCTCCGATTCGCTCAGCCGGAGCAGCAGGGCGTGCGCGTCGCGGGAGCGGGGGGCGTCTTCGAGGGCTTTCAGCACCTCCCGCCGCGCCTTGTCCCGCTCGCCGGTTTGTTCCAGCAGCACCGCCAGACGATACCGCACGTCGGCCGCGTCGGGCACGTTAAAAAGGAGAACCGCCCGGTGGGCGGAGATGGCCTCGGGGCGGTCGTTCAGTTTCTCCGACGCCTTCGCCAGCGCCCGGTGCGGGGCCGGGGTGAGCGGGTTCACCGCCAGCCAGCGGCGGGCGTTGATCGCCATCACGTCCCACTGCTTCTCTGCTTCGGCCAGTTCGATCAACCGCTGGAACACCGGGATGGCGTCGGCGTCCCGGATCGCCAGCAGTTCCAGTATCGCCGCCTCCTGGTCCCGCCGGCCGGTCTTGCGATACACGGTCGCGCCCAACTCGAGCGCGTTATCCGGCCCGACGTAGTCGGAGTACAGCGCGTGCAGGTCTTGCGCCGCCTTCTCGGCGTCGTCCCACTTCTCGTCCTTCACCAGCCGCACCGCCAGCCGCTGCTGGCCGGGGAAGTTCTTGGGGTGCTTCGCCAGCCACGCGCGGATGGCCGTCGCGTCTGCGTCGTCTTTCAGGTCCGGCTTCTCAAAGGTGGCGTCGGGGGCGGCGGCTTTGGCCCGCTCGCGAGCGAACTCGGCGAACTCGCGGTCCAGTTTCGCCAGCGACCCACCGGCCCGCCGCTCCAGCGCGGCGTTGATCGACACCCCGCCGCCGAGGTCGTCGAGGATCGCCTTGAGCGCGTCGAACCCGTGCTTCTGGATGATGAACTCGACCGCCAGGGCCGACTCGAAGTAGGCGAACTGGACGTGCAGCGCGCTCTTCGGACTGAGGAACGCCGAGCTGAGTTTGCTCACCGGGGTGAGGTCGTCGCCCAGGATCATCTCCCGGTAGCGGGGCGTCAGCCACTGCCCCCAGCCGGGGTTCTCCTGCAACTCCTCGTACACCGAAATGCCCTCGCTGAGCCAGCGGGGCATGGTGTTCTTGGTCTTGGTGAGGGTGACGGTGTGACAGAACTCGTGCCACAGCACCGCCTCCCAGTTGGACGGGTCTTTGCCCTGCGACGCCGGGCTGTTGGCGGTGATGACCGGGCCGAAGCACACGCCCAGGAACCCGTCGGCGCCGGGCATGCCGAACGTGCGGACGGCGAAGTCCTGCTTCCGCGGGAAGATCTCGACCGTGACGGCCTTGTCCAGCTTCACCCCGTACTTCTCGGTCAGCGTCTTCTTCGCCCGCTTCAGCAGGGCCAGCGCCCGCGGGCCGTACACCTCCATTTCCGTCGCGTCCATCCGCAGGATGATGCCGTCGGAGGCGACGGTGCGGAAGTTCGCCAGGTGGTCCCGCAGGGTGACGAGGTTGTGCGCCACCACGTCGTACCCGTCGGCGGCGAACACCTCCGCCGCCAGCTTCCACCCCTCGGCCTCGTCGCCCAGCCGCAGCAGGTCCTGGCACAGCTGCGCCTTCGCCGGCAGGAACTTCGGGTCCTTCTCCAGGGCCAGCCGCTGGTACGCCGACCCCTCCTTGAAGCGGTAGTCCTGCGACAGCTTGCGGCCGATGAGGTGGTCCACCGCCGGGTCCGCGGGCCAGCGGTCGAGCGCTTTTTCTCGCGCCGCCTTCTCGCCGGCGGCGTCGGCCTTCAGGTGGGCGATCACCGCCCGGTACGCCCACGCCCGCGGCTCGCCGGGGTCCACGTCGAGGACCATTTTCAGCACCGTTTCGGCGGCGGCGTAGTCCTCGGCGTCGATCTGGTGGTCGGCGCGGAAGAGCAGGGTGTCGGTGTGCTGCGGGTTGATCTTCAGCGCGTCGGCGACGGCCTTCTGCGACCGCTCCCGGTCGTCGTCGGCGAACGCCTGGGCCATCAGGTAATGGAAGCGCGGGTCTTGCCCGGCTTCCTTCGGCATCTTCTGGAGCGTGTCGGCGGCGAGTGCCCGGTCGTGTTTGCCGAGGGCCAGTTCCGCAACCGCATAGTGGGCGTCGAGGTGGTCCGGACTCTTTTTGATGACGGCGGTGAGGAACTGGTCGAGCACCTCTTTCGCATCCACCCCGCGGGCGAGCAGGATGCGACCGAGGGCGGTCTGCTCGGCCGGGCCGTTCGCCCACCGGGCGTCAATCCGCTTCTCCACCGCGGCCAGCATCGCCGCCGCTTCTTTTGCCCGACCACTCTTCCGATAAAGCTCGTGGCCTTCCCACCGCAGGGCGAGGCTGGACGGGAACCGCTCGCACGCCGCCTCGACCGACTTGCCGGCCTCGGCGTACTGCCCGCGGGCGGTCTGTGCGCGGATTCGGAGCAGCCACCAGTCCGACGTGTCCGTCCCGTCCGTGATCGCCTCCGCGGCCAGCTTGTCGCACT
This sequence comes from Fimbriiglobus sp., assembly GCA_022841795.1. Classification (GTDB taxonomy): domain Bacteria; phylum Planctomycetota; class Planctomycetia; order Gemmatales; family Gemmataceae; genus JALHQU01. The sequence continues at coordinate 11,082 of JALHQU010000087.1, read as the reverse complement.
CGGCGAGTTTGCCGGCCCGAAACAGCTTCAGGCCGTCGGCGTATTCCGCCGCCGGTGCCGACGACGAGAGCAGAACGAACCACCCGACGAGGACGCCACAAAAGCGGCACCCCCGGCCAGTCGTCGGTCGAATCTCGGGCAACGGCATGGTCCGCCGGTCCCTCCCGCGGAGTCGGTCTTCACCGAGTGTACACGATCCGTGCCACCGCCGTACACGCGAGACCGTCCTCTCATTTCTCTCTCAAGGTGTCTTCGTTAGCCCGACGCGCGAGCGAGGGGAACCACGCACCCCCCGCTGGCGCGTCGGGCTAACAAGACGCCGGCTGCCGGGCCGGGGGTGGGGTCCGCATTCCACTGCGGAACTCCTATCAATTCTGCGTCGGCACCACCCCGGAGGCGGCGGATGCTCGGCCCGCGGCGGCTGGTCGGCACGCACGACGTGCTGTTCGTCACCCTGGACACCCTGCGGTACGACGTGGCCGCGGGGTGCGCCGCCGCCGGCCGCACCCCGCACCTGTGTGCCGTGCTGCCGTGCGGGGCGTGGGAGCGGCGGCACACCCCCGGCAGCTTCACCTTCGCCGCCCACGCCGCCTTCTTCGCCGGCTTCCTGCCGACGCCGACCGCCCCCGGCCGCCACCCGCGGCCGTTCGCCCTGCGGTTCCCCGGCAGCGAGACCACCGCCGACGACACGGCGGTGTTCGACGCCCCCGACCTCGTCAGCGGGTTCCGCAGGGTCGGGTATCACACCGTGTGCGTCGGTGGGGTCGGGTTCTTCAACAAGCAGACTCCGCTCGGGAACGTGCTGCCGGGGCTGTTCGATGAGAGCCACTGGTCGCCGGAGTTGGGCGTGACCGACCCGCGTTCGACCGAGAACCAGGTGAAGCTGGCACTGGAGCGGGTCGCCGCCGTGCCGCCGGACCGCCGGGTGTTCCTGTTCGTGAACGTATCGGCCATCCATCAGCCGAACCGCTTCTACCTGCCGGGGGCGACGGACGACACGCTGGACTCCCACGCCGCGGCGCTGGAGTACGCGGACGCCCACCTCGGCCGCCTGTTCGCCCAGTTGAGGCGCCGCGGGCCGTGGCTGGTCGTCATCTGCTCCGACCACGGCACCGCCTACGGCGAGGACGGGTACACCGGCCACCGCCTGGCCCACCCGGTGGTGTGGGACGTACCATACGCCGAGTTCGTCCTGCCGGCGGAGGGGCCATGACGCACCCGGTCCTCGCGGGGTCGCCGTTCGCCGGGTACGTGTACGCCTACCCGCACAAGACGGCGTACCGCCCGCTGCCGCCGCGGCCGCTCGCCGGCGTGTGGGCCGCCGAGCCGCGGGACCGCCTGTTCCTGTACGTCCACGTCCCGTTCTGCGCCATGCGGTGCGGGTTCTGCAACCTGTTCACCACGGCCAACCCGGCCGGCTCGCTGGTGCCGCTGTACCTGGACGCCCTCCGCCGGCAGGCCGAGGTGACGCGGGCCGCGCTGCCCGACGCCCGGTTCGCCCGGCTGGCAATCGGCGGCGGCACGCCAACGTACCTGGACGAACGCGGGCTGGAGGAACTGTTCGGCGTGACCGACCGGCTGACCGACGGCGGTGCCATCCCGACGGCGGTGGAAACGTCGCCCGACACGCTCACCGCCGGCAAGGTGGATCTGCTCGCCGCCCGCGGGGTGCGGCGGGTGAGCATCGGCGTGCAGTCGTTCCTCGACGCCGAGGTGCGGGCGAGCGGCCGGCCGCAGTCGCGGGCGGAGGTGGACGCGGCGCTCGGCCTGCTCCGCGGGCGGTTCCCGGTGCTGAACCTCGACCTGATGTACGGCCTGCCGGGGCAGACGGTGGACTCGTGGCTGCACTCGATCCGCACGGCGGCGGAATGGGGGGCGGACGAGCTGTACCTGTACCCGCTGTACGTCCGCCCGCTCACCGGGCTGGGCAACTCGGCGAAGCGGTGGGACGACCTGCGGGTGAACTGCTACCGCGAGGGCCGGGCGGTGCTGCTGGCGGAGGGATATGAACAGGTGTCGATGCGGATGTTCCGGAGAAGAAACCCCCTCACCCCCAACCCCTCTCCCTCAAGGGGAGAGGGGGGCACCATCCACTGCTGCCAGGAGGACGGCATGGTCGGGCTGGGCAGCGGGGCGCGGTCGTACACCCGCGGGCTGCACTACTCGTTCGAGTACGCCGTCGCCGCCGGCGGGGTGAAGGCGATCATCGCCGACTACCTCACCCGCGACCTGACCGTGGCCGACTACGGGTTCGAGCTGGACGCGGACGAACAGCGCCGGCGGTACCTGTTGCAATCGCTGTTGAACGCCGACGGGCTGCATGAATCCCGATACACCGCCCGCTTCGGCACCGACCCGGCCGCCGACTTCCCCGACCTGCGGACCTTCCGCGACCTCGGCCTGGTGGAGTACAACCACCCCCGGTGGGCGCCGACGCCGCTCGGGCTGGAGCGGTCGGACGCCCTCGGCCCGTGGTTCTTCTCCGACCGGGTGCGGGCACTGACGGCGGAGTACGAACCGCGGTAAGTTAGCCCGACGCGCGAGCGAGGGGCGAACCAGGAACCTCACAGGTGGCTCGCCCCTCGCTCGCGCGTCGGGCTAACGAAGGCACCCCGCGATGACCCTGAGCATTCTCTACCGCGGCCCGCTCAGCAGTTGCAACTACGCCTGCGGGTACTGCCCGTTCGCCAAGCGGACCGAGACCGCGGCGGAGTTGGCCCACGACCGCGACTGCCTGGAGCGGTTCGTCGGCTGGGCGGACGGGCGGGCGTACCCGGTCGGGGTGCTGTTCACCCCGTGGGGTGAAGCGCTCGTGCGGCGGTGGTACCAGGACGCGCTGGCAGCGCTCACCAACATGCCGAACGTGGTGAAGGCGGCCATCCAGACCAACCTGTCGTGCAAACTCGACTGGACCGACGGGTGCGACAAGGCGAAGCTCGCCCTGTGGTGTACCTACCACCCCGGCGAGACCACCCGCGAGCGGTTCCTGGCGAAGTGCCGCGAACTGATCGAGCGCGGGGTGCGGTTCAGCGTCGGCGTGGTCGGGCTGAAGGACCACCTGGCCGAGATCGCCGCCCTGCGGGCCGAGCTGCCGCCGGCGGTGTACCTGTGGGTGAACGCGTACAAGCGGGAGCCGGACTACTACACCCCGCAGATGGTGGACGCGCTCACCGCCATCGACCCGCTGTTCCCGGTGAACAACACCCGCCACCCGAGCCGCGGCCAGCCGTGCCGCACCGGGCACACGGTGGTCAGCGTGGCCGGCGACGGCACCGCCCGCCGGTGTCATTTCGTGGACACGCCGATCGGCAACATTTACGATGCCGACTTCGAGTCGTGCCTGATGCCACGGCCGTGCCCGAACGCCACCTGCGGGTGCCACATCGGGTACGTGCATTTGCAACCGCTCGGCCTGTCCGAGCGGTTCGGGGCCGGCGTGCTGGAGCGGGTTCCGTTAGCCCGACGCGCCAGCGAGGGGCCGACCAGTTAGCCCGACGCGCCAGCGAGGGATGAACCACCTGACCGCATGAGAACCGGCCCTCGCTCGCGCGTCGGGCTAACAAGTCACCCCGGAGGAATTTGATGCGGACGTTCCAGTTCAGCGACGCCAAGTCCCACAAGTTCTGGACCATCGACGTGAGCGGCAGCTCGTTCACCGTCACCTACGGCAAGGTCGGTACGACCGGGCAGACGCAGACGAAGTCGTTCCCCACCCCCGAGAAAGCCCAGGCGGAGGCGGACAAGCTGATCCGCGAGAAGACCGGCAAGGGGTACCGGGAGACGACGCCGAAGGCCGAGGTGCCGCAAGCCGAGGCGTTCGAGGCCGGGCTGCTCGACCACCCGCACGACCCGGCCCGGTGGGCGGCGTACTCGGACTACCTGACCGAGCAGGGCGACCCGCGGGGCGAGTTCATGCGGGTGCAGTTGGCGCTGGAGGACGAGTCGCTGACAGCGGCCGACCGCAAGAAACTGAAGAAGGCGGAGGCGGAGTTGCTAGCCGCGCACGAGCGGGAGTGGCTCGGCCCGCTGGCCGCGTTCACGGTGGACGCGGAGAAGGCGAAGTCGTGGCGGTGGGAGGGCGAACTGCCCCCGGTGCGACACACGTTCGAGCAGGGCTGGCTCAGAAAGGTGGAGTTCACTGACCTGACCGTGAACCAGGCGAGGGCGCTGGCGGCCTGCGCGGATGCACGACTACTACGGGAGTTGGTGGTGGATTTGTTGGCGTATGAGGACGAGTTCGAGCCAGGTCCGGACGTGCCCGAGGACGCGGAAGAGGGGGAGACCGGCCTGTACGCCCTCTGCCGCTGCCCGCACCTGGGGGCGGTGCGGGCGTTTCGGCTCGGCGAACCGGCGGAACTGGACGACGAATACGGCGGACGTTGCCACACGTCCGGCGACCTGGCCCACCATCTGGTGAAGCAGATGCCACGGGTGGAAACCCTGGAACTGCACGCGCACCGGGTGGACGCGAGCAAGCTGTTCGCCCTCCCGATGCCGCACCTGCGGACGCTCAGCCTGTTGCACAGTGACAATTACCCGTTGGACCGGCTGGCCGCGAACAAGTCGCTCGCCAACCTCGAAATGCTCCAGTGCCACCCGCACGCCATGGAATACGACGACGCCGAGAACGGAGCGTACATCCGCCTCGAACACCTGCGGGCGATCTGCCGCTCGCCGCACCTGAAGAAATTGAACCACCTCTGTCTGCGGCTGTCCGATTTCGGTGACGCCGGGGTGAAGGAGATCGTGGACTCCGGGCTGCTGGGGCGGCTGAAAGTCCTCGACCTCCGCGGCGGGTGCATCTCCGACGCTGGCTTGGCGTTGCTAGCCGCCTCGTCGCACTTGAAGGGATTGGAGTTCCTGAACCTGCAACGCAACGCGCTCACCGCGGCAGGTGTGCGGCGAATTCAGGCGACCGGCGTGAACGCCGACGTGACCAACCAGCACACGGACACAGCGTTCGACCCGTCCGGCGATACCCCGCAGTACCTGTATGAAGGCGATTACGAGTGACCCCGTGCGGTACGTCCTCATCGCCAACCCCGGCACGCCGCGGTGCGAGGCGTTCGTGCGGGCGGCCCGCGGGTGCGGGATCGAACCCATCGTCGTGCCGTGGGCGGCAATGATCCCCGCTGGCGGCGACCTGGACCACCTCCGCGAGTTCGACCCGCCGGCCGTGGTGCGGCTGGAGTCGCCCGGCAAAGATGTTGCCGTCACGCAACTGCTGCTCGCCGCCGGCGACCCGCACACCGACTGGCAGACCGTGCCGCTGTCGAAGGGGTTGCTCCTCCGCCCCGGCCGGCAACACCAGGGGTTCGTGCGGGTACTCGCCGGTCTGCGGAAGTCGTTCGACGCCCGCCCGCACCTCGCCCCCACCGCCTGCCCGCTCGCCGTCGCCCGCATGTTCGACAAGAACGGCACGCTCGCCGATCTGTCCGCCGCCGGTGTCCCCGTTCCCGAGTTCATCCCGCCGCACGAAATGCCCGCCGATCCGGATTCCCTCCTCGCTGCCGTGCGGGATCGCGGCTGGCCGGTGGCGTACCTGAAGCTGAACACCGGGGCGAGCGGCACCGGCATCGTCGTCGTCCGGTGGTCCGGATCGGCGTGGGCCGGCACCACCACCCTGCTACGGCGGGGCCACGAGTTCTTCAACACCCGCCGCCTACAGCCGGTGAGCGGGGCGGGGCTGCGGGCGTGCGTGGGGTTCCTGCTCCGCGAGGGGATCACCGTCCAGCGGGGCATCCGGCACGCCCGGCTGGATGGGCAGAACGCCGACCTGCGGGTGGTGTGCGTCGGCGGGCGGCCGGCAGCTACGGTGTTCCGCCTCAGCCCGCACCCGATCACCAACCTGCACCTGGGCGGTCGCCGAGGCGACTGGCCGCGGTGCCGGGATGCCGTCCCCACCCGGTGCTGGCTGGACGCGCTCGACAGCGCGTCCGCCGCCGCCGGGTGCTTCGACTCGCGGATGGTCGGCGTGGACGTGGTGTTCGAGCCGGGGTTCCGCCGGCATGCGGTGCTGGAGGTGAACGCGTTCGGCGACTTCTTCCCCGGCTGGACGGATCCGGCCGGCCGCTCCCTGCACCAGCTCGAACTGACCGCCGCGTGCACGCCCGCAAAGTAGCAGGCACACTCCGTGTGCCGTCCGCGGACGGCACACGGAGTGTGCCTGCTACTTTGATCAGCTCGTGCCGTCGGCCGGGGTGGGCATCTTCAGCACCGCCCCGCGGGACGTGACGACGACCAACTCGTCCGTCGCCGGGTGCGCGGCCAGGTACACGACCGGGTGCGGCACGGCCACCTGGAACGGCCCGGCCGCCGGCACCAGCTTGCCGCCGACCGGCCGGAACACGAACAGCCGGTTCGACCGGGTGACGGCGGCGAGGCGGGTGCCGCGGACCAGGGCGACGGCCGCCCACCCGTCCGGGTCGGTCGCCGACTGGTGCCGCGGTTCGACCCGCTCGGCCCCGCCGAACGTCACCTCGCTGCGGTGCAACTCGCCGTCGGAGCCGACGCCGGCTAGCACGAGGGTGGTGTCGTCCGGGGCGAACCAGTCCACGGCCGGCTGGATGCCGACGCCGGCGGTGGGCGTCCAGCCGAGCGACCCCTGCCAGATGCTCGCGAAATAATCGGCGTGGTTCGTGATGTGCCGGCGCCACCCCGCCAGCACGCCGTCGTCCCACGCCCACAACACGTCGCGGGTCTGGCCGATCCAGTGTGTGGCACCGCAGGTGTTCCGAAACCAGCGGGTCGAGACGGTGGTGAGCGTGTGGCCGTGATACCCGTGGCGCTCGCCGTCCACCGCGACCACCACCGCGTCGTCGATCGAATTGCCGAAGCACCGCGGCTGGAGGAACGCGGACCGCGGGTCTTGGCACGGGATGTCGGCGGACGCCAGCACCGTCGCCTGGCCGGGGGTGGCCGGCACCTGGCAGGCGATCAGCCGCAGGTGGGCGGTCTGGTCGAGCAGGCCGTACACCCGCCGGCCGTCGTCGTCCGCACATAGCCCGAGCAGTTCCCCTTTCCAGGTGTGGGCGACGACGCCGGACACGCCAGTCCGCACGTCCCACGCGGTGATGGTGTCGTCGGTGCCGATGAAGATTCGCCCGCCGCCCGGCGAGTACGCCACCGCCCGCACCGTCCCGTCCGCCAGCGGCTTCGCCTTCGGCACCGCCACCGCCGGGGCGGTTTGATGAACCGCGAACGCGGCGTCGCGGCGGACGGCCGGCGACCACCCGCCGAACAGCTCGTCCACCCGCGACTTCGCTCGCCCCGCGGCCCGCAGGTGGTCGGCGAACAGCAGGCGAACGCGGTCTTTCAGGTCGGCATGGCGGTCGGCCGGCAGGAAGTCGGGCGACACCCGGAGCGCGTAGTTGAAGAACCGGCCGGCGTCGAGCGCGTCCGCCGCGGCGTACTTCCGCTCGGCCTCGTCGAGCAGCCGGTCGAAATCGTCCCAGCGTTCCCGCACCAGGCTGTCGTCGATCAGCCGCTCGCCGCAGGTGACGGCGTCCGGGCGGCCGGCGTCCCACCCGGCCAGGTAATACCCGTTGGCCAGGTCGGCGCGACCCAGCTTGGCCCGGAGCAGATCGCCCGCCTGAAGGTACTCTTGCCGGCCGGCCATTTTGTCGGCGGCGGCGCGGAAGAACGCCACCGCCCGTTCCTCGTCCCCGATGCGGCGGAGCAGTTCGGCCGCCTTCAGGTCTTCGCCCGCCCTCTCGTACAGCCGCACCGCCTCGTCGAAGTCGCCGGCCAGCTCGAACGCCGCTGCCGCCCCGGTCGGGTCGTTCAGCTTGTCCCGCAGCAGCCGCGCGGCGTCGCGGTACAGCCCGCCGGTCTTGAGCACGTTCGCCGCCGACCGCAGGTCGCGGAGCAACACCCCCCACAGGTACGCCGCCCGCCGGTAGTCGCCGCGTTTCACCGCCTCTTCCGCCAGCCGCCGGTACTCGGCCTGGAGCAGCCCCCACACGTCGCCCCCGCCCACCCACACGGACGCCGCCCCGCCGCCGCCGCGGAGCAGGTCGGCCAGCGAGAACCGGGTGTCGCGGTCGCCCAGGCTGGCCCCGCCGGCCACGCTGCCGCGCTGGTTCGGGTCGGCGACGGCGATCGGCGCCCGCCGCAGCGCCTTCTCCACGTCGCCGGTTTGCAGTTGCCGGAGGAGTTCCCGCAGGGCGGCCTCCTGCGCCCCGAGCACCCGCTCGCTCAGCCGTGGCACCTGCTCGATCGCCCGCCGCGCCAGGTTCGCCCCCATCCGGGCCAGCCCGCCCGCCCCGAGTTGCCGGCCGAGCCACGCCAGCGCCCCGGCCACCCCCATCACCGCCCCGGCGCCGAGCTGCCGCAGGAACGTGCCGGCCGGCGGGCGGGCGTCGTCCGGCAGCGCGGCCGGATTGTCGGGCAACGGGGAACGATCGTCCGGTTCGCCGCCGCCGAGGATTTCCACGATCGCCACGGGCGGGGACGGCCGTTCGATCACCCGCAGGGTGTCGGCGCCGGGCGGGGGCGGCGGGAACGCGGCCCACACGTCGGCCCGACTCGGCGGTGCAGCCAGCCAGCTCGACGCCGGCAACGGGGCGGTCGGGTGGAACGCCAGCGCGGCGGTCGGCAACAGCACCAGCCCGCCGCTGCGGGTGAGGCCGGGGAACTCGTCCGGCAGCAGGGCCGGGGACAGGACGGCGTCGATCGGGATGAACAGGTCGGCCGCCGCCCGCTTCAGCCGGAGCAGCCCCGGCGGGGACACCGCGGTCGCTGCCGGCGGCACGAGCAGCAGCCCGCCGCGGACGCGGTGGACCCGCGGGGCTGACAACGCGGCCACGCATTCACCGAGCCGCTCGGCCACGGCGTCGGGCAGCAGGAAGGCGTCCGCCGTTGCCGCGGGCGGGGCGGTCCGCTCGACCGTCACCGGCAGGTTCATGGCCGCTCTCTGGTGTGATCGAGGATGACCGCGGCGATGCCCCGCGCCGCGTTCGGGGTGGGTGCCCCGCCGATCAGTTGCGGGTCGCCCCAGAATCCGCCCTCGGCGGACCACGCCGCCGCCAACTCCCGGCGGATGAGGAACGCGGCCAGCGGCTCGTCGGCCCGGTTGCACAGGATCACCTGGCCGAACTTGTCCGTCACCACCCGCAGCCGGGCGTCCACGCTCTCGCCCCGGACGATGAACCGGGCGGGGTCGTACCCGTCCGGCTGCGGGAGCTGCCGCATGTTCCCGGTCGGCCGGCAGCCGTCGCGGACGAGCTGGTGCTTCAGTTCTCCGCCCTCGATCCAGAACTCGTGCGTGAAGTGGCCGACGCCGATGGTCAGCCGCAGTGGTCGACTTCCGCAGTACACGTCGAGCCAGCCGTGCAGGGCGGCGTGGGCGGCCGTGGCCTCCGTCGTCGTCGGTCGGTCGGTGCGGGCGACGGCCACCTCCAGCCGCCCGCGGGTCCACGCGATCCGCTCGCCGTTGGGCGACAGGGTGAACTCTTTCTGCCGGCCGTCCAGCGGGATGACGCCAAGGGCCACCGGGTCCGGCCCGCGGAACAGCCGCAGTTCGTTCCGGTTCTGCCGGTGCGTGGACAGCGCGAGGACATGGCCTGCCGCCTCCGCCCGGTTGATGATGGTCCCGCCGAGCAGCGGCTTGCCGTCCTCCGTCGGCTCGAACCACGGCCACTCCACGGTGCCGGGGTGGATCACTGAGAACGAGTTGCCGCGAAGACCCAGGTAGCGCCTTTCTCGGTCGACCGTCCGGAGGTCGATGACGACATCCAACTGTTTTGGCCCCGTGGCGTAACGCCGGCCGCGGTGGGTGGCGAAATGGGTCCGGCCTGTCAGCTCGGTGGTGTGGTTGGGGTTCGTGAGATCGACGGCCAGCGGGCACCCGGTCGCCCCGGTCCGCAGTACCACACAGTACAGGTCGAGGTGCGCTTCCCACTCGGCGGGGCTGGTCGCCGGTCCGAGCGTGTAGACCCGCACCGTGCGGCCGGCGAAGTCGTAGTGGGCGGCGACGTGGTGCAGGCCGAGCGGGCTGTATTCCATCGTCTCGGTGGCCCCGCTCACCAGAACCGGCCCGCCGGTCGTGACGGTGACGGCGGTGCCGGCCGGCACGTTCACCACCTGCCCGCCCGTCAGCATCGTCCCGCACACCACCACCCCGCCCTCGACCGGCAGCACCGCCGCGATAGTCTTCAACACCGCCCGGCCGATCGCCGCCCGCGGCAGCACCTCCGGCGGCCCGCCGGCCGCGGACAGGGCGTGGACGAACCCGCTGCGGGTGGCGATCACCAGCCGCTCCCCGCGGGCGTCGAACCCGAACACCGTCATCGGCTCGACCAGGCCGGGGCGGAACGGGAACGGCACCGGCTCGGTGTCGCCGGTCCACGGGCGGTAGTCGAACTGCGGGCCGACCTCCGCCGGCTGGGGCGGGCCGGTGGTCGGCTTGGCGGCTTCGGCCGCCACCAAGTCCACCCGGAACGATCGCACGGCCACCGGCCCGCGGGCGGTCCACTCGCTCAACTCGGCCGCACCGTCGTCGTTCACCGCCAGCACGAACAGCCGGTCGGTCGGCCAGCGGTCCCGCGCCGCCGCCTGCACGTCCGGCTCGGCCGCCGCCCGCGGGTGGGTGAGTAGCACCACATCCCGAGTCACCGCACCCGCGGTGTTCAGGGCGTTCGCCACCACGTCCGCCGGGTGCCGGGTCAGGTCGCTCGCTTCGAGGACCGCCGCCAGCGCCTCCGGCTTCGGCGGCGGCAGTGACACCTCGGTGTCACGGGACGAGGCGAACAGGCGGGGCGGCGGGGCGGCCTTCACCGGCTGCTTGAGCAGCGTGAGTGCGGCGGCGGCCAGCGCCAGCCGCACCCCGCCCCAGGTGCGGACCCCCTGGTCCAGCACCACCACCCGCTCCGGCGGGGTGGCGGCGTGCGGCTCCTCCCGCTTGAAGTACAGCAGCTCCCGCTCGGCGAACCGGCGGACGAACTCGTCCGGGTCGAGGGCGAACTGGCTGAGCAGCAGCCGGTCCGGGTCGCCGCGGGTGCTCACGTCGGCGTACCCGCCCTGCGGCAGCGGGTCCGAGGTGCGGCCCCGCGGCGGCAGCGCCAGCGCGGCGTCCAGCACCGG
>JALHQU010000086.1 GCA_022841795.1 Fimbriiglobus sp. | reverse complement strand
GGTCTGTAGGGGCCGCCCTCTGTGGCGGCCCGCTGGTCTGGCGGAGCCAGACCAGGATTTCGACCAGTATGGTCTGGTACAATGCCAGCGGAGGCAAACAATGATCCAGACAGTCGAAGCGGTGGTGGACGCGCGCGGGCAGGTCCGGTTGCTCGGCGGCATCCAAGTCAGCGGCCCGCGCCGGGCGTTGGTGACGGTACTCGAAGAGCAGGCCGCGGTGCCCGGTGAGACCGCCCTGTTGGCCGAGCCTGCACTCGCGGATTGGAACCGTCCGGAGGAGGACGCGGCGTGGGCGCACCTTCAGTCGGCGAAGTAGTCCTCGTCCCGTTCCCGTTTTCCGACCTGTCGCAGTCGAAAGTGCGGCCGGCGGTGTGCCTGGCCGGGTACACCTATCTGGAAGAGCCGTATGCCGGGCGGAAGACCCCCTCACCCGCGTGCGGGGGAGAGGTGGGGGGCGTTCGAGTTCCGAGGGGCGTGAACCTGGGAGCCAGCGGGCCAACACCTCTCCCCCGCGTGCGGGGGAGAGGTCGGAGCGGGGAGCGGAGCGACCGCTCCGGGTGAGGGGGTCTGATGCACGTGCCGGTCCGCGAGTACGAGTACCGGGCGAAGTGGTGGATCCTGCTCTTCATCACCGTGTTCTTCGGGTTGTGTGCCTTATTCCTGGGGTTGAAAGCAACCGAAAACAACCGCGGGGTGGTGATCGGCGGAATCATCGAATTGGGTCCGACCGGCGCCACCATCTTCTACTGGGTGCTGGTCGCATTCAGCCTCATTGCCGTCATCAGTAGCGTGGCCTTTGCGTATCAACGGTTGCGCTACCGGCGGCGGATCGTCCTCAGTTCGGAGTCGATCCAGGTTCCGGCGAACGGGTGGACGGCAACTCCGAGGCAGATCAACTTCCACGATGTTCAAACGCTGTCGGTCCTGCCAATGCCCATGTTCGCCGGTCGGGTGCTCACCATCACGCACACCGGCGGTAGCTGCATCGTCCTATCCGATCAGATGCCGTCTCGGGCGGCGTTCGACGAACTCTATTCGCTCCTGTCCGCCGCGGTAGAACAAGCGAGGGCGAACGACCGAAGGCCACTTCGCCCGTAGCCGCGACCCAACGGGGAGCGCGTGGAGTCGAACGCGCTCCCCGTTGGGTCGCGGCTACAAAACGTCCAATCGCTCGGGAGCGACGGAATGCCATCCCTGTTCGGCCGCGGGTTCCGCAAGGTCGGCCGCGGGTTCCAGCGGCTGGGCAACCTGATCGACCCGCCGGCCCCGCCGCCCGCCCCCACCCCGCAGCAGCTCGACCGCCAGGCCCGGCTCGACAAATGGTACGCCATCGACGGCGACCAGACCCTCCGCCTCGCCTCCCTCGACCTGACCCCGGATTCGCTGGTGTTCGACCTGGGCGGGTACGACGCCAGCTTCACCGCCGAGGTGTTCGCCCGCTTCGCCTGCCCGGTGTGGCTGTTCGAGCCGTGCCGGTCGTTCTTCGACCCGATCCAGAAGCGGCTGCACCGCAACCCCCGCCTGCGGCTGTTCCCGTTCGGGCTGGCCGGGTCCACCCGCACCGAGCGGGTGGCGATCAATGCCGCCGGCACCAGCATGTTCCGCCCCGGCGAGCAGACCGAGCCGATCGAGCTGGTGAGAGCCGCCGACTTCTTCGACCGCGAGGCGGTGGCCGAAGTCCACATGATGAAGGTGAACATCGAGGGCGGGGAGTACGAGCTGCTGGATCACCTGATCGAGACGGGGCTGATCCGCCGGGTGCGGGACGTACAGGTGCAGTTCCACGACGACGTGCTGCCGGACGCCGACCGGCGGATGCGGGCGATCCAGGAGGGGCTGGCGAAGACGCACACCCTGCTGTGGCAGCACGAGTGGATCTGGGAGTGCTGGCGGCGGACGTGATCTTCGCCGCGACCACCGGGAGCGGCCAAGCGCCCTCCGCTCCCGGTGGTCGCGGCGAAGATCGGTCTGGCTGGTCATCCCGGATGCGGGCCGGTACACTCCTCCGGCCGTCGCCCCGCCGAGGTCGCAGGATGCCGTCCGTCGACGCCACCGCCTTCCCCATCCCGTCGCGGGAACTCATCAACACCCTGAGCGGCCCCGGCGACGAGCAGGAGTTCCTGGCCGTCGCCCGCATGTACCGCCCGCTGCTCATCGCCCCCGGCGGGTTGCAGCCGCACCACCGCGTGTTGGACGTGGGCAGCGGCATCGGACGGATGGTCCACGCCGTCGGCGACTACATCACCCCGCCCGGCGGGTACGACGGCATCGAGATCGCCCCGACCGGGGTGCGGTGGTGCGCCGACCACATCACCCCGACGCTGCCGCACTTCCGCTTCCACCACGCCGACGTTCACAACCAGGTGTACAACCCGGCCGGCCGGCGGCGGGCGCGGGTGTACCGCTTCCCGTTCGCCGACGGCACGTTCGACTTCGTCCTGCTCACGTCCGTGTTCACCCACTTGCTGCCGCGGGACGTGTCGCACTACCTGGACGAAATTGCACGAGTGTTGAAGCCGGGTGGGCGGATGTTCGGCACGTTCTTCCTGCTCAGCGACGAGCGAATGAAGGTGGTGCGGGCCGGCGGCGGGCCGTTCCGCTTCCCGCACAGGTACGGGAAACCCCCGCTGGCGCCGAACCAGGCGGTAGGGTACGGCGACTGCCTGGTCGAGTACGAGGACCGGCCGGAACAGGTGGTGGGGTACGACGAGCGGTGGGTGGCCGACCAGTTGGCGGCGTGCGGGCTGACCCCGGACGCGGAGACGTATTACGGCGAGTGGGACGGCCGGCCGTCGAAGTACAACGGGCAGGACGTGGTGTGCGCGACCAAGACCGGGGTGCCGGCGTTCGCCCGCCGTGTGCGGACTGCCCTACGGCTAGACGGCCTGCGGGAAGTGCTGTGGCGGCTGCGGCGGAAGTGACTTCGTGGCACCGGCGGCCCGCCGGTGATTCCCCAACCCCAGGTGACACATGAGCAAGTCCAAACCCCGCAAGTCGAAGCCCGCCAAGGACATGCAGGACTTCTCGGCGGCGCTGAATGACATGATGGACAGGGTGTACGCGGCGATGCCGAGACCGGCGCCGAAGCCGAAGCCCGCCAAGTCGAAAATTAAGTGGGTGAACGAGTTCGAGCAGGAGTGGATGGAGGCCGACAACCCGGCTCACTTTCACGGCGCGATGGGCGTGACGGTGAAGATGTCCGCCCGGCGGATGCGGCTGGCAGGGGTGGCCGGCATCCGGGCGTGCGGGCGGAAGCTCACCCGCGTGCAGGAGGCGATGGCGACGGCCGCCGAGCAGTTCGCCGACGGACTCATCGGCATCGACGCGCTGAAAAAGGCTGAAAAAGCAACGGAGGCGGGGCAGGGCGAATTCGCCATCGTGGTCTCCGGGCTGGGCCACCGGCAGGCGTCCTTCGCCCTGGGGGCGCCGGTCGCGGCGACCATCCCCGACTCCGAGTGCGAGTTCTGTCACCAGTTCATCAACCGCAAGCTCGTCGAGCGGTGCCGGCCGGTGGTGGCCGTGTTCCGGGACGTGTTCGGCAACCCGTTCCGCCCGGTGAAGCTCGACAAGAAGTGGCGGTCCGAGACCGTTAGTGCTCTCGCCACCGGCATCTACGTCGAGCGGGCGTTCGACCGGATGCCCATCCTGGCCGACGCGCTGGAAGAGGCCGGGTGCGACCACGACGAGGTGTTGGCCCACTGCCGCGGTCCCGGCCCGCACGTCCGCGGCTGCTGGGTGGTCGATCTGGTGCTGGGCAAGAAGTGAGCGGAACACCATGAAACTGGGACCGACGGCCCTGGCGCGAGTGCGGCGGGAGTTCTTCCCGGAGGACTTCAAGCGTGCGCTGTCGCTCCTCACACGGTGGGACACGGACGACTGCACGCCGGGGGAGTCCCCCGCGCGGATGCACAAGGCGTCGCTGAACGTGGCCCTCGGCGACCTCACCGGACTGAAACGGGCCATCCGCATGGCCCGCACGGACTACCGGGATGTTCTCTTCCTCGGCGACGACCCCGACTGCGATGACCGGCCGGCCGTCGCCTACGATCCGGGCGAGGAGGAGGCGTCCGGCGAGGAGGAGGCGTTCCTGAAAGGCATCCGCCGGAAGCCGGCCGACACGCTCATCCGCCTCGTGTACGCCGACTGGCTGGACGAGCGGGGGGAGGACCGCCGCGCGGAGTACCTGCGGGTGTTGTGCCGGTGGCTGACCGAGGAGTCCGCCGACCGACAGGTGATCGAACGGGAGCGGGAGCTACGGGCGGGGCTGGGCCGCGGGTGGCTGGCACGGATCCGGGGCATCCGGGTGCAAGAGAAGCGCGAGCGTAAGAAGACCCGCTAAGCGCAACGCCGCAAGCGGCGTGGGCCGACACGCCGCTTGCGGCGTTGCGGTCTGAACACCCCCCGTCACGATCCCACAGAACTGACGTGGCACCCCGCCCCGGCGTCGGCATAATGGCGGGTGAATGGTTCGACCGCACCAGCTGCACCACCGGACGGAGTCGCATGGCCGCCGAAGTCACCCCTACCGTCTGGACCGTCCGCAACCTGCTCACCTGGACCGCCAAGCACTTCACCGCCAAGGGCATCGAGTCGGCCGCGACCGACGCCCGGTTGCTGCTCGCCCACGTGTTCGGCTGCCGGCCGATCGAGGTGCTCGCCCGGTACGACGACGAGCCGACCGACGGCGAGCGGAAGCGGTTCCGCGAACTCATCCAGCGGCGGGTGGAGGGGTGCCCGGTGGCGTACTTGGTCGGCAGCAAGGACTTCTACCTGCTGTCGTTCGACGTGACGCCGGCGGTACTCATCCCACGGCCGGACACCGAGACGCTGGTGCAGGCGGCCATCGAATTCCTGAAGGGCAAGCCGACCCCGGCGGTGCTGGACCTGGGCACCGGGTCCGGGTGCGTGGCGGTGAGCGTGGCGCATGGGGTGAAGGCGGCGCGGGTGACGGCGGTGGACGTGTCGCCGGACGCGGCCGAAGTCGCGCAGAAGAACGCGGCCAAGCACAAGCTGGCCGACCGGGTGGCGGTGCTGGTCGGCGACCTGTTCGCCCCACTGCCGGCGGACGCCACGTTCGACCTGATCGTCAGCAACCCGCCGTACATCCCGCGGTCGGAGATCGACACACTGGACCGCGGGGTGAAGGAGTACGAGCCGCGGCTGGCGCTGGACGGCGGGCCGGACGGGCTGGCGTTCTACCGGCGGATCGCGGCCGAGGCCGGGCGGCGGCTGAACCCCGGCGGGGCGGTGATGGTGGAGGTGGGGTGGACGCAGGAGCCGGCAGTGCGGGGGATATTCGCCGAAGCGTCCGGACTAGCGGTGGGGGAGTCGCTCCAAGACATGGGCAAGCGATGGCGGGTGGTGCGGGCGGTCCGCGGGTGATACGGTCGGCCATTTTTGGGAACTGCGGGAGCCGTTTCCCGATCGATACAGTGTCGGAAAATCCTGCGAACCCCGACCGTTAGGGCTAACCGATCATACAGGGATCGGATTTCGGCACTATTCGGCGGGCGGAATCGCATGTAAAAAATGAAGTGGTAGCTCGTGAATCATCGGGTTCACGTCGGCATGTCCACGCCCATGGGATGCCCGAAGTGCCACACCGTGCTGTTGCTGACACTACCCCCCGGTGGGTGGCCGTCCTCGATCGCTCGTTTCGCATCCGGTCGGCGAACACGGCCCTATCTACGCACGTCGGCACGCCCGCCGAGCAACTCGTCGGCCAGCCGGTCGAGCGGCTGAACCTGGACGCCGCCCGGTTCGGCGAGTGGCGACTCCACGCCGAGCGGTGCCTCCAGTCCGACCAGCCGACCGAGTACACATTCCACCGCCCGGCCCCGGACTCGGCCGTGGTGCGGTTCCGGTTCACCCCGCTGCCGACGGCCGACGCCCTGGTGGTGGTGGTCGATCCGCCGGCCGTCCACGCGCCGGTGGCCGACCTGTACGCCCGGCTGATGGCGCATGTGCCGTTCGCCGCCTGGCTGCGGGACGAACACGGCCGGTATGTGTTCGCCAACCCCGAGTACCGGACGGCGACCGGGCCGGACAAGACGTGGGACGGGCGGACGCTGGCCGAGGTGTGGCCGGCCGAGCAGGCCGAGCAGTTCGCCGCCGGCGACCGGAAGGTGCTGGCGTCCGGCCGGCCGGTGGAGACGCTGGACACCGCCCCGACGTCGGCGGATCAGCTCCGCACCTGGCACAACGTCAAGTTCCCGCTCACCGAGGCGGACGGGCGGCGGTACGTGGCCGGCATCGGCATCGACCTGACCGAGCGGGTGAAGCTGGAGGAGGAGCGGCGGGCGCTGGAGCGGCAACTGCTCCAGGACCAGAAGATGGAGAGCCTGGGGGTGCTGGCCGGCGGGGTGGCGCACGACTTCAACAACCTGCTCACCACCATCCTGGGGAACGCCGGGCTGGCCCGCGCCACCGTGTCCGACCCCAGCCCGGTGGCCGAGTGCATGAAGCGGGTGGAGGCGGCGGCCATGCGGGCGGCCGAGCTGTGCCAGCAGATGCTGGCGTACTCCGGCCGCGGGCAGTTCGTGGTGAAGGAGGTGAACCTGAACTCGGTGGTGAAGGACATGACGTCCGTGACCGGGGCGGTGCTGTCCAGGCGGGCGACGGTGGACTTCCACCTGGCCGACCCGCCGCCGGTGGTGCGGGCGGACGCCGCCCAACTGCGGCAGGTGCTGCTCAACCTGCTCACCAACGCGTCGGACGCGCTCGGCGGGGCGGACGGGCGGATCACCGTGTCCACCGGCCGGGTGCAGGTGGACGCCGCGTTCCTCGCCCGGCACCCGCGGGCGGTTCACCTGGAGGCGGGCGAGTTCGCGTTCGTCGAGGTGGCGGACACCGGGGCGGGCATGGACGACGGCACGCGGGCGCGGATGTTCGAGCCGTTCTTCACCACCAAGTTCACCGGCCGCGGCCTCGGGCTGAGCGCCGTGCAGGGGATCGTCCGCGGGCACGGCGGGGTGATCGAGGTGGACAGCCGGGTGGGGCAGGGCAGCCGGTTCAGCGTGTACCTGCCGGCCGCCCGGCCGAAGCCGGCGGACGCCCAGGCTCCGACCGCCGGGCGGTCCGGCCGGGGCCGCACCGTGCTGGTGGTGGACGACGAGGAGGACGTGCGGTCGGTCACCCGCCGGCTGCTCGAGTCGGTCGGGTTCCGGGTGCTGCTGGCCACCGACGGGCAGGACGGGGTGAGCACGTTCCGCAACTTCCACGAGCAGGTGGCGGCGGTGCTGCTCGACCAGACCATGCCGCGGCTGAGCGGGCCGGAGGCGTTCCACGAGATGCGGCGGATCGCCGCCGACGCCCGCGTCATCCTGACCAGCGGGTACGGGCGGCGGGAAACCCTGACCGCGTTCGACTCGGCCGGGCTGTTCGGGTTCCTCCGCAAGCCGTTCACCCGCGAGGAGTTGCTGGACGCGGTGTTCGCCGCCGTCGGCAACTGATCTACACGAAACCTTCACACTCCCCGCGTTGTCCCGCCCGGTGGCGTCCGTAGACCGTCCGGTGTCCCATCTCTCACCGGACTCGCCATGCCCCGCTTGCTCGTTTTGGCCATCCTCATCCCGCTCGTCGCCGCCCTCGGCTGTGGCGGGGGGAACAAGTCGGGCGGGGGCGGATCGGCCGCTGCGCCGGCCGACCTGAAGGGGGTCGGGGCCACGTTCGTCCAGCCGATCATGAAGGACTGGACGGAGAAGTACCTGAAGGAAACCGACGACAAGGTGCGGGTGAACTACGACGCCAAGGGGTCCGGGGCCGGGATCGCGGCCGTGACCACCCGTGAGGCCGACTTCGGCTGCTCGGACGCGCCGATGAAGAAGGCGGAGGTGGAGGCGGCGAAGGAGAAGGGCGGGGAGGTGGTCCACGTCCCGCTAGTGATCGGGGCGGTCGTGCCGGTGTACACCCTGAAGGGGGTGCCCGCGGGCGTGCCGCTCACGTTCAGCGGGCCGGTGCTGGCCGCCATCTTCACCGGCAAGATCACCAAGTGGAACGACCCGAAGCTGGCCGCCCTGAACCCCGGCGTCGCCCTGCCCGACCTGGGCATCAAGCCGGTGTACCGGGCGGACAAGAGCGGCACGTCGTTCATCTTCACCGCCTACCTGGGTAAGGTCAGCCCGGAGTTCAAAGCGGCCATCCCGCCGAGCACCGAGCCGGCGTGGCCGAAGGAGGTGGGCAGCCGGGAGCAGCAGAGCAAGGGGGTGGCGGACGCGGTGGCGCGGGCGGACGGGGCGATCGGGTACGTCGAACTCACCTTCGCGCTGGACAACAAGATCGCGTTCGGGGCGGTGGTGAACAAGGCCGGCAAGCCGGTGCTGGCGACGCTGGACAGCATCACCGCCGCCGCCGCCGCCGCGATGGAGAGCAAGCCGACGGCCGAGCCGTACTCGCTGCACGAGCTGACCTACGACCTGTCGGACGCCGGCGGGGACGGGTCGTACCCGATCGCCGCCATGAGCTTCGCCGTGTTCTACAAGGGGCTGGCGGCGGACAAGCGGACGGCGGTGGTGACGTTCCTGCGGTGGGCGGCAGTGTCGGACAAGGGGCAGAAGATGGCGAGCATCCGCAACTTCGCCCCGCTCCCGCCGGAACTGCGGACGAAGATCGGCGACTTGCTCGACAAGGTGGAAGCCGGGAAGTAGCAGGCACACGCCGTGTGCCGATTCTGGGTGAACCCCGACCGCCAGGGAGGGGGTGCGTGAGCGACACCCCCTCCCTGGCGGTCGGGGTTCACCAGAGAAGCCGAAGATGACCACAGGCTCTCCCCCGCCGCGGGGCCGCTGGGCGGAGGTGGTGTTCACCGCCGCCACCCGCGCCGCCGGCCTGCTCGTCGTCACCGCCGTCTTCGGGCTGGTGGCGGTGCTGGTCGCCCAGGCGTGGCCGGCGTTCCGCGACAGCGGCACCAACCGCCTGCTCACCTCGTCCGACTGGATCCCCAGCCCGCCGTCCGGCCCGCCGCTGTACGGCGCCCTGTCGTTCGTCTGGGGCACGTTCATCACCTCCGCCATCGCCATGCTCATCGCCGTCCCGTTCGGGGTGGGCACGGCCGCGTTCCTGGCCGAGATCGCCCCCGCCTGGGTGCGGCGGGTGGGCACGTTCCTGATCGAGCTGCTGGCGGCCATCCCGAGCGTGGTGTACGGGTTCTGGGGGCGGTTCTTCCTCGCCCCGATCGTGCAACAGGGGTTCGACGCCGTCGGGCCGACTTATCTGGTGGTGCTGAACGCCGTCCGCCCGCTGCTCGGCCTGGACCCGCTCCCGCCCGACCCGCCGAACACCGGCGGCACCGGCATCCTGTCCGCCGGGCTGGTGCTGGCGGTGATGATCCTGCCGTACATCACCGCCATCAGCTTCGACGTCATCCAGGCGGTGCCGCGGACCTCCCGCGAGGGGGCGCTCGCCCTGGGCGCCAGCCGCTGGCAGACCATTTGGAAGGTGGTGCTGCCGACCGCCCGGCCGGGGATCGTGGCCGCCGCTTTCCTGGCCCTCGGCCGTGCGCTCGGCGAGACGATGGCCGTCACCATGCTCATCGGCAACCAGCCGGTGGTGTCCCTGTCCCCGTTCGCCTACGGGAACACCATCGCCAGCAAGATCGCCCTGTCGGTCGGCGAGGCGAACGACCCGTCCAACCGCGCCGCCCTGATCGCCCTGGCGGTCGTCCTGTTTCTGGTGACGGCGGTGTTCAACCTGCTCGCCCGGTGGGTGCTGGCGTACCTGTCCCGGCCGGCCCGGCCCCGCACCCCGCCGGCCGGCGACGCCGCCGACCCGACCCGCGACCCGGCCGACCTGCCCGCCCCGCCGGCGGCGTTCACCCCGCCGAAGTCCCGCGCCGCCGTGTGGAACCGGGTGATGACCGTCGCCCTCACCCTGGCCTTCCTGACGACGGTGGTGCCGCTGTTCCTCATCCTCGGGATGATCGCGTACAAGGGGACGAAGGCGGTCGAGCCGACCCTGTTCCTGGAGCGGGAGAAGTCCACACTGAGTGACGAGGAGTACGAGCGGTACAAGGCGTGGAAGCGGGGCGAGGCGGAGCGGCCGGTGGACAAGTTCGGTGACCCGATCGAGCGGGGCGGGCTGGGGCACGCCATGCTCGGTAGCGTCATCCTGGTGGTCGGGGCGACGGCGCTGGCCGTCCCGGTTGGCCTGGCGGCGGCGGTGTGGCTGGCCGAGGCGCGGGGGTCGCGGACGGCGAACGTGGTGCGGTTCCTGACCGAGCAGCTCGGCGGGGTGCCGTCCATCGTCATCGGCCTGTTCATCTACGCGGTGCTGGTCGCCCCGAGCTACGCCCTCCTCCGCGGGGATGGGGCCGCCCCGCTGAACACCACCGCCTGGGCGGGCATGGCGGCGCTCGCCCTCATCATGGTGCCGGTGGTGGTGCGGTCGGCCGAAGAGTCGATGAAGCTGGTGCCGGACTCGCTGCGGCAGGCCAGCTACGCCCTGGGCGCGTCGCGGATGCAGACCACCCTGCAGGTGATCCTGCCGGCGGCGCTGCCGGCCATCGTGACGGGCATCTTCCTGGCCGTCGGCCGCATCGCCGGGGAGACGGCCCCGCTCATCTTCACCGCCGGGCAGACGAAGTTCTGGCCGAACGGGCTGACCGGCGACACCCCGTTCCTCACCGGGTACATCTTCCGCTACTCGCTCAGTTCGTACTCGGACGAGCAGGACCAGGGGTGGGGGGCGGCGCTGGTGCTGCTGACGGTGGTGATGCTGCTGAACGTGGGCATCCGGCTGGTGGCCGGCAAGCGGGTGGTGGCCGCCGCTCGCGCGGGGTGACGGTTCACCCGCGGGCGGCGATCAGCCCGGCCAGGAACGTGACCGGGTCGTTCCCGCCGCGGGCCACCTCGGCGAGCGTGCCGTAATCCCCCGCCCGCCGGGCCAGTTCCGTCAGCGGCGGGCAGCTCAACTCCTGCCCGTCGGCCTTCGGCAGGTGTTCCTTCGCCACCGCCACCGCCTCCGGCAGCCGGTCCAGCTTGAGCAACAGGTTCACCAGCACCTCGGCCGGGAACGTGTTCCCCTCCTCGGCCGCAGTCGCCACCTTCCGCTTGAAGTGTTCGACCCCCTCGTCCACGTCCCGGCCGGCGATCACGTCCAGGTACACCTTGTAGTCGGCGTAGGTGTCGTCGAACGGCGGGTGGCCGTCCCCGCGGAGGCCGGGCGACAGCCGCTCGCCGTACTCGCACAGCTCGCGGGCCAGGGCCAGTTCCGGGCACGGCGGCAGGTGCAGGGCCATCTGCACCACCGACCCCAGGTGCGACGTGTCGATGTGGTACACGTCCTCGGCGAACAGATCTTCCTGCCCGGCGAGCATCTGGCCGATCGTCGCCCCCTCGGGGATGTGGACCCCGCGGCTGGTGAAGTCGTTCGTGATCCGCTCGGTCAGTTGCGCGTGCAGCGCCCGCACCAGCCGCTTCACGCAGTACTCCCGCACCTCCGGCGACCGGCTCAGGTCCGCCCCGCCGACCATCGTGATGGCCGAGCAGATGCCGTTGCGGTCGAGCACCAGATCGAACCCCTTGGTCGGGTGGACGCCCTGCTGCCAGGCGATGTCCACCAGCCCGTAGGTGTCGTCGTCCGGGCCGGGTTCGGCCGCGTCCAGCGCCGCCTTCACCGCCTCCGGCTCGCCCAGCATGCGGAAGAACCCCCACGCCTTGAAGATGTCGTTCCGCGCCAGGTACAGTTGGCCGACCTCCCGCCCGGCCTGGCGGATGGCGTCCTCGTACTTCTCGTGGGTGTGCGGCGGTAGGTCGGCGGCCGGGCCGGATGGGAACGGGGACACGCCCAGGTCCACCCGCGCCTTCATCAGCTTGGCGTAGAAGAGCGACTGGTAGTCGCCGACGACGCGGAGGTGGTCGCACAGCCGCTCGACGGCGGCGGCCGGGCCGGCCGATTCGAGGGCGAAGCGGAGGTGGTCGAACGGGGCGGGCGGCGGGGTGGTGTCCATGCCGGAACTATACCGCAAAAAAAGCCCAGGGACTGCTGTCCCTGGGCTTTGGTGCGCTGGTTCAAATTACAGGTGCGAGTCGATCACCCGCGCCAGGTCGGCCGCGCGGATGATGCCGACGTGCTCGAACACCGGCTTGTCGCTCCCCTTGAAGATCAGAATCCGCGGGATGGTCTGCACGTCGTACTTGACCGCCAGGTCCGGGTTCTCGTCCACGTTCACCTTACCCACCTTCGCCTTGCCGGCGTACTGGTCGGCCACCTTGTCCACCTCCGGGGCGAGGGCGCGGCACGGGCCGCACCACGGCGCCCAGAAGTCGGCGACCACCACCCCGCCGGCGACGGTGCTGGCCCAGGAGTCGGTGGTGAACTCGTGTACGTTCGGGCTTGCCATGACGTTCCGTCCTTTCGGGTGAGACCATCCGCCGCCATTGTACGCGGGCCGGGGGAATTTCGCGCCGGGTGGGTGTCAGGAAGTACCGAACTGGGGGCGGGGTCTTTCAACGGCCGAACGCCCACGGACGGCTGTCTGTGGGCTTTTCTGAAACCCTTTCCCACCCAATTGGAGTACATCTGGCGTACACCCGGCGGAGCCTGCCATGCGTCTCCTCGCGTCCTGCCTCGCGGCGGTTCTGTCGCTCGCCCCCGCCGTCGCAGCCGACCCGCTGCGGTTGGTGCCGAAGGAGGCGAACCTCGTTTTGAAGGTGGTGAAGCCGCGGCAACTGGTCGAGGCGGTGACGCAGCTCGACGCCTACCGCGACTACCAGAGCCTGCCGCAGGTGAAGGCGGTGCTCGACTCCACCGCCTCCCGCCGGTTCTTCCAGTTGGTCGAACACGCCGAAACCAAACTCGGGGCGAAGTGGCCGGAGTTGGTGGACGCGCTGGCCGGCGGCGGGATGGCCCTCGGCACCGTCGCGGGCAAAGACCCGGCCCCGGCGCTCCTCGTGCTGCAAGGGACGGACGAGGCGAAGGCGGCGGCGGCGTTCAAGCTGTTCGTGCAGATGCTGAACGACGAACTCGCCCGGCAGTCCGGCACCATCGACAAGCCGGCGACGGCCGAGACCGGCACCCACCGCGGGGCGGACACGGTCCGCATCGGCGACGACTTCTTCGCCGCCCGGCTCGGGGCGGTGACGCTCCTCTCGAACAAGAAGGACGCGGTCGAGAAGGCGCTGGCCCTGGCGGTCGAGCCGAAGGATGCTGACTCCGTTCTCGGGCACGCCACTTTGCCAACGGCGAAGAAACTGCTCGGCGGCGACCCGCTGGCGTGGCTGTGGTTCGACCTGGCCGTCGCCAAGCAGGACAAGGGGTTCAAGGACTTCCTGGAGACGGCCCGCACGCAGGCGTTCCTGCTGTTCGCCGTCGGCGGCACGGTGGACGCCGTCCGCCGGGCCGACTTCCTGACCGCCGGCGTGTACCAGACCGCCGCCGGGCTGAAGCTGTCCGCCAAGCTGCCGGCGAAGCGGGCCGACCTGCCGCCCGAGTTCGCCCTGCACGTGCCGATGACGGCGGACGTGCCCGGCACCCTGCCGCTGCTCGCCCCGCCCGGCGTGCTGTACTCGCAGAGCCTGTACCTGGACATCGGGTCGTTCTGGACCAAGCGGAAGTCGATCCTCGGCGAGTCGGAGTTGAAGGACCTGGAGAAGGCGGAGAAGGACATCTCGAAGCTGCTGCCGAACACCACGTTCGGCAAGCTGCTCGAAATGAGCGGGCCGCACCACCGGTTCGTGGCCGTCGAGCGGGGCACCAACCACTACCAGACGCGGCCGGACTTCCCGCTGCCCGAGATGGCGGTGGTGACGTCCATGCGGGATCCGCAGTTCGGTCAGGTGATGAACACCACCCTGCGGACGGCCGCGGCGCTCGCCGGCCTGCAGTTCGGATTGAAGATGACCGAGGAGAAGCACGACGGCATCGACATCGTCAGCTATCGGTTCGCCGAGAACAAGCCGCTCGACGCCGACCCGACGAACGTGCGGTTCAACTTCGTGCCCAGCTTCGCGGTGGTGAACGGGTTCCTGGTGGTGGCCAGTTCGCCGCAACTGCTCAAGGACCTGATCCCGGAGGTGAAGAAGCCGGCGGACCCGGCCGGGTGTTCGCCGGCGGTGTGGCGAAACCGGGTGTACGGGGCTGGCGCCGCCGCCGGACTGAAGGCGCGGCCGGAGGCGGTCATCACCGACGCCGTGCTCGGCCAGGGCATTGGGCTGGACGAGGCGAAGAAGCAGGTGGAGCAGCTGGCGAAGTTCCTCGGCACGCTCGGCACGCTGGACGTGGAGGTGGAACACGGCGCCGAGGCGTTCCGGTTCGAGGTGGAGTGGAAGCAGAAGCGGGATTAACCACAGAGGCACAGGGACACGGAGAAGACCGAAGAACTTTCTCAGAATGCATCTTTTCCTCTTCTCTGTGTCCCTGTGCCTCTGTGGTTAGTCCGCCTTCACGAGACACAATCATGAACCCGTGGGCCGAGTACACCCCGACCGCCGACAACCCGTGGGACCTCCGCAAGGCCGGGCACCTGTTCCGTCGGGCGGCGTTCGGGGCCACCCACGCCGAGTTGGAACAGGCGGTGAAGGACGGGCCGAAGGTCGCCATCGACAAACTGCTGACGGGCGGGGCGGCGAACCCGGACTTCGACCGCACGTCCGACTTCATGGCCGACCCGCGGAGCCTGCCGGCGTCGTCCGAGATCACCCGGCTGACCGCGTGGTGGGTGTGGCGGATCCTGCACACCGCCCACCCGCTGCGGGAAAAGCTGAGCGTGTTCTGGCACAACCACTTCGCCACCAGCCATGCAAAGGTGCAGAACGCGCAGTTCATGGTCGGCCAGTACCGGCTGATCCACCGCCACGCCCTCGGCGACTTCCGCGAACTGCTGCACGGCATGTCGTTCGACCCGGCCATGCTGGTGTGGCTGGACGCGAAGGAGAGCAAGAAGGGCAAGCCGAACGAGAACTACGCCCGCGAGCTGATGGAGCTGTTCAGCCTGGGCATCGGGAATTACACCGAGGCGGACATCCGCGAGGCGGCGAAGGCGTTCACCGGGTACGACCTCAAGGCCGGGAAGATGGCGTTCGACCCGAAGCAGCACGACGCCGGCGAGAAGACGGTGCTGGGCCAGGCCGGGAAGTGGAAGGGCGACGACATCGTCCGCATCTGCCTGGACCAGCCGGCGTGCCCGCGGTTCGTCGTCCGCAAGCTGTACGCCTTCCTGGTCAGCGAGACGGCGACGCCGGCGGACGATCTGATTCAGCCGCTGGCCGATTCGTACCGGGCGAGCGGGTTCGACACCGGCAAGTTGGTCGAAACCATTTTGCGGTCGAGCCGCTTCTTCTCCGCCGCCGCATACCGCCAGCGGGTGAAGGGGCCGGTGGACTTCGCCGTCGGCATCGTCCGCGGGCTGGAGGGCACCGCCGGCCCGCTGCCGCTGGCCGAAGAATTGGAGAAACTCGGGCAGGCGCTGTTCGCCCCGCCGAGCGTGAAAGGCTGGGACGGCGGGCCGACGTGGCTGAACGCCCAGACGCTGCTGTCCCGTCAGAACCTGGCCCTCGCCCTGACCAGCACGGCGGATGGTCGGTTCGGCCGGCGGTGCGACCCGGCGGCGGTGCTGGCGAAGCACAACCGCACGAAGGACGCGGACGTGGTCGATTTCCTGCTCGGCGTGTTCCTGCAACACGACGTGCCGAAGACGGCGCGGGAGAAGCTGCTGGCGTACCTGGCCGAGTCGAAGGCGGCCAAGGTGCCGGCGTACTGGACGAGCGACGACGTGGCCCACCACCGCCTCCGCACCGTCGCCCACCTCACCCTCACCCTGCCCGAGTTTCAACTGGACTGAAACCGCGTGGGGCTGTTGGTTCGGAACCACCCCACCCCCGCCGGGCAACTACGTTCCATCGGCGACCCCTCCCCGGCGGGGAGGGGTAAGTGTGGCTTGTTACTCGACAACACTTGCGGGCGTCCTCACACCCCTCCCCGCCGGGGAGGGGTCGCCGATCCGAGCGGAGCGAGGACGGCGGGGGTGGGGCGCCCCACACGACAGGCACGCCCTGCCCGAGTTTCAACTGGACTGAAACCGGGGTCGGCGGGAAGATGGTGGGAGTATCCCCACACCCGCCGGCGCCCGCTGCCATGCCCGTCATCGTGCCCTGCCCGTCGTGTTCGACGCAAGTGAGCGTGCGGGACGAACACGTCGGCCGCAAACTGCGGTGCCCGAAGTGCAAGACCGACATCGACCCGTCCGCGGTCGAGGTCGAAGAACCGCCCGCCCCGCCGCCACCTCCCCCGCCGCCCGTGCCGACGCCGACGCGCACGGCCCCTCCTTCGGGCCGGTTGCTGCCACTTCCACCTCCTCCGCCCCCACCGCCCCGCCAGCCGGTGGTCGAGGTGATCGACGACGAGGACGACCAGCCGCGGCGGTCGTCCCGCAGGCGGGTGAAGCGGGTCGTCGTGCCGTCGGACCACGGGGTGTCGGACGGGCAGGCGATGATCTACGGCGGGGCGGTGGTCGCGCTGGTGGTGGTCGTCGGGGTGAGCATCGCCGTGTACGCCCTGCTCATCAAGCCGCTGATGAACCGGGGCACCGCCGCCGCCGGTGTGGTGACCAAGAACAACTCGAACGTCACCCAGGCGAACGCGCAGCGGGTGCAGAGCGGGATGACGCTCGGCGAGGTGGAAATGATCCTGGGCAAGGGGCGGGCGGCCACCGACCAGGACTTTCTGGACGCCCAGACCGAGATGAAGGACCGGGCGTTCACCGAGAGCATGGCCGCGTGGGAGGCGAAGGTGCGGGCGGGCGAGGTGCTGGCGTGGACGAACGGCAAGAGCCGGCTGATGGTGGCGTTCGGGCACAAGCCGGAGGACGGCGGGAAGGTGGTCGGGGTGGTGGCGGTGATCGCGGACGGGCTGTCCACGTGGTCGGTCAAGTTCCTCGACACCCGGCCGGGCGGTAACATGGTTCCGAGCGGCGGGCCGGGCGAACCGCCGCCGGAGGAGGTGGTGTACGCCGACCTGCTGGCCGAGTTCGTCAACGACCCGGCCGGGGCGAAGGCCAAGTACCTGACGAAGCGGGTGAAGCTGACCGGGCTGGTGAAGGAGGTGGAGCCGAACGGCCAGTTGGTGCTGGTGAACCCGGCGGTGGAGGAGGGGAAGACCCAGGTGCGGGTGAACTTCGCCCCGGACCAGCCCGAGACCACCATGCCCCCGCACTCGGTGGTCACGGTGGTCGCCCAGGTGTGGTTCTACTCGCCCGGCAAGGGCATCCCCACCCTGTACCTGAACTCCGCCCGGCGGGTGCGGTGACATTTTGCCGCCCCGCTTCAACCTGGATTGCCGCGAGGCTACGACCGATGCACGACGACGATGATGACGACCGGCCGCGGTCCCGGCGGCGGGCGTGGGAAGACGACGAGGACGACCGGCCGTCCCGCCGCCGCGACGACCGCCCGGCGAAGTCGGGGAACGCCCTGCCGCTCATCCTGGGCGTCGTCGGCGGGGTGCTGTTGCTGTTGGGCGGCGGGTGCGCCGGTGCGTACTTCCTCGGCATCAAGCCGGCACTCGAGCGGGTGAAGGCGGTCAACGAGCAGAAGCAGCGGGAGTACGAAGAACTGGAGCGGAAAGAGCAGGAGCTGTTGAACCGCCCACAGCCGCCGCTCGACCCGCCCCCGCGACAGAACCCGCCCCGGCCGGACCGACTGAAGCCCGCCCCGGACAAGCCGGATGAGGCGGTGGCGGTGGCGCTAGCCGACTTGGTGGACGAGTACATCAAGAACCCGAAGGCGGCGGAGGCGAAGTACAAGGACAAGCTGGTGAAAGTGACCGGCGAGGTGAAGCAGGTGTCCGGTCGGACGGTGACGTTCGTAGACAAGGCGGGCGGCGGGTACACCTACCAGACGTCGGCGACGATCGCGATCGAATCCCGTGGCGGGTTGGCCGGGCTGAAAGCCGGGGACACGGTGACGATCACCGGCAAGCTGTCGCCCGTGCTCACCAACACGCCGGGGCGGGTCAAGATGCTCCGGCTGACCGACGCCAAGCAGGCGAAGTGACGCCCGCCTGCACTGTCACGGTCCGGTGGGAGACCCCCTCGCCCGCTCCGGGGGCGGATCGACCGGAGCGGGCGAGGGGGTCTTCCGACAGAGCTACGGGAGTTCGTTTTGGGCATCCCCGGCGCAGACCCGCGTGACCTGCACGACGCGGTGCAGGGCTTCCGACACGGTTCGGGTCACAGTTCTACTTCAACGTGGGCGGCGAACACGACCTGACCCGGCCCGTCGAGCCGGCACCTGAACAGCCGGAACTCACCCCGGATGAGCGGATCGAGCTGCTGACGAATCGGTGCTTCCTCACCACCACCAAACCGCACGACGGCCTGTACCCATACGGCGACACCTATCGGACCACGCTCTGACCGCCGGCAACCGACCTGCCCCTCGCTTCGCTGCCGTACAATACTGGAATTCGGCACACTCCCGCCTCAAGGCGTCCGCACATGCAGACCCGTTTCGTCGTCGGCATCGACCTGGGCACCACCAACTCCGCGCTCGCGTTCGTGGACACCGGCGCCGGCGAGCCGCGGGTGCAGACGTTCGCCGTCCCGCAGGTGGTGAACCCCGGCGAGGTGGCCGACCGCCCGCTGCTGCCGTCCAGCCTGTACCTGCCCGGCCCCGGTGAGCAGCCGGCGGGCGCGCTCAAGCTGCCGTGGGACGCCGACCGCGACTACTGCGTGGGCGAGTTCGCCAAGACGTTCGGGGCGAAGGTGCCCACGCGGCTGGTCACGTCGGCCAAGTCGTGGCTGTGCCACCCCGGGGCCGACCGCAAGGCCCCGATCCTGCCGTTCCGCGCCGGCGACACCGACCGCAAGATCTCCCCGTTCGACGCCTGCGTGCGGTACCTGAAGCACTTCGCCGAGGCGTGGAACCAGAGCGTGGCGAAGGGGATGCCGGAACACCGGCTGGAGGCGCAGGAGATCATCCTGACGGTGCCGGCCAGCTTCGACGCGGCGGCGCGGGAGCTGACCGTCGAGGCGGCGCGGGCGGCCGGGTTCGAGCACCTGACGCTGCTGGAGGAGCCGCAGGCGGCGTTCTACGCCTGGCTGGACGGGCACGGCGACGAGTGGCGGAAGCAGGTGAACGTCGGCGACCTGGTGCTGGTGGCGGACGTGGGCGGGGGCACCACCGACTTCACCCTGATCGAAGTCGGCGAGGAGGGCGGGAACCTGGCGCTCACCCGGCTGGCGGTCGGCGATCACCTGCTGCTCGGCGGGGACAACATGGATCTGGCGCTGGCCCACACCGCCGCCGCCGCACTCGCCAAGCAGGGCACTAAACTGGACGCCGGGCAGATGCTCCAGATGACGCACGCCGCCCGGCAGGCGAAGGAGCAGATCCTCGCTGACAAGCGGCTGTCATCGGCGGCGGTGACGATCCTGGGCAAGGGGCGGTCGGTGATCGCGTCCAGCGTCAAGCACGACCTGCCGCGGGCGGACGTGGAGGGGGTGCTGGTGAACGGGTTCTTCCCCGAGTGCCCGCGGGACGCCGAGCCGGCCAAGGCCCGCGGCACCGGGTTGCAGGAACTCGGCCTGCCATATGTGAGTGACGCCGGCATCACCCGCCACCTCGCCCAGTTCCTGACGAAGCAGTCCGAGGCGCTGGCGAACCGCGAGAAACCGACCGCCCGGCGAACCGCGGGCCGTAAGGCCGCGGGTGGTTCCGCCGACCCGGCCCTGCCGACGGCGGTGCTGTTCAACGGCGGGGTGTTCAAGGCCGACCCGCTGCGGGGGCGGTTCCTGGGGGTATTGAACTCGTGGGCGAAGGCGGCGAAGGCCGAGACGGTGCGGGAGCTGGCCGGCGCCGACCTGGATCAGGCGGTGGCCCGCGGGGCGGCGTACTACGGCCTCGTGCGGCGGGGCAAGGGCGTGCGGATTCGCGGCGGCACGGCCCGCGCGTACTACATCGGCATCGAGCTGGCGATGCCGGCGGTGCCGGGCCTGGCCCCGCCGATCAAGGCGCTGTGCGTCGCCCCGTTCGGCATGGAGGAGGGCACCGAGGCGGACATCCCGCAGCAGGAGTTCGGACTGGTGGTGGGCGAGGAGGTGGAGTTCCGCTTCCTGGGCAGCACCGTCCGGCGGGACGACAAGCCGGGCACGCTGGTGGAGGACTGGGAGGGGCAGATCGACGAGCTGGCGCCGGTGCGGACGACGCTGGACGGGAAGGCGAACGTCGGCCGGGCGGTGCCGGTCCACCTGCACAGCAAGGTGACGGAGGTGGGGCAACTGGAGCTGTGGTGCTACGGCAAGGACGGCAAGCAGAAGTGGAAGCTGGAGTTCAACGTCCGCGAGGGGCGGTAGTTGAAGTGCAACGGCGAGCTGGGTTCGGGGCGAGCCGGGAGCGTGTTGTGGCGAGCCGGGAGCGTGAGCGACCGGAGGAATGAAACCTCCGGTCGCTCACGCTCCCGGCTCGCCACAACACGCTCCCGGCTCGCCCCGAACCCGGCTCGCCATTCCCAACTCCGGTCGCTCACGCTCCCGGCTCGCCGTCATGCCCCACGTCCTGCTCCTCCCGGTCGGCAGCCACGGCGACGTTCACCCGTTCGTCGGCATCGGCAAGGCGCTCCGCGACCGCGGGCACCGCGTGACGATGATCACGTCCGAGCCGTTCCGCGGGGTGGCCGAGCGGAGCGGGCTGGAGTTCGCCGGCACCCTGTCGGCCGGCGAGTACGCCGCCCTCATGGCACACCCCGACCTGTGGCACCCGCGGCGGGGGCTGCGGGTGATCCTGAACGGCGACCTGGTGCGGAAACACCTGCCGGCGGTGTTCGAGGAGGTCCGCCGGCGGTACGAGCCGGGGAACACGGTGGCGGTCGGCGGCACGCTGGCGTTCGCCGGGCGGATCGCCCACGAGGCGCTCGGCCTCCCGCTCGCCACGGTTCACCTCCAGCCGATGTCGTGCTGTAGCGTGGCCGACCCGCCGGTCGATTCCACCGGCATTGACGGCACCTGGATGCCCAAGCCGCTCATCCGCTCCGCCTACTGGCTGGCCGAGAAGTTCATCACCGACCCGCTGGCGGCGCCGGCGATCAACGAGTTCCGCCGCACGCTAAACCTGCCGCCGGTGAAGCGGATTCTGACGAAGTGGGGGCCGTCCCCGCAGCGGGTGATCGGCCTGTTCCCCGACTGGTTCGGGCCGATTCCAGACGGCGGGCCGGCGTTCCGCCACGCCGGGTTCGTGCTGTTCGACGACGCCACCGGCCGGCACACCCCGCCCGAACTGGCGGCGTTCCTGGCGGCCGGCCCGCCGCCGGTGGTGTTCAGCTTCGGGTCGGCCATGCGGAACGGGCGGCCGTACTTCGACGCGGCGGTGGCGGCGTGCCGGACGCTGAACGTCCGCGGGGTGCTGCTCGGCAAGAGCGGCGAGCAAATCCCGCCCGACCTGCCGCCGAACGTGATCCACGCCGACTACGCCCCGTTCTCGGACGTGTTCCCGCGGGCGGCGGTGGTGGTACACCACGGCGGCATCGGCACGTCCGCCCAGGGGATGCGGGCCGGGGTGCCGCAACTGGTGATGCCGCTGGCCTACGACCAGGCGGACAACGCCGCCCGGATGCGGCGGCTCGGGGTTTCGACGACGCTGTTCCCGAAGCGGTTCACCGGCCCGAACCTGGCGAAGTGCCTGAAACGAATGCTGGCCGACGACGCCATGAAGGAGGCCGCGACGCGGGTGAGCGAGCGGTTCCGCGGAGACGACCCGCTGAACACGGTGTGTGGTCTGATCGAGGAGTTGGTTCCCGCCTGACGAAATTGATGGGGAATAAACCGGGCCGTAATCGGCTCATACGATGGTCGCCCGCTGCAATCATCCGGAGCGGGTCATGTCTGAACGGCCGCGTCGTCGGTGGGTGTACTGGCTCGGCGGAATCCTCGCCGTGGTGCTGGTGGTGTGCGGCGGGGCGACGTACCTGCTGTGGGGGTTGGTCCAGGGGATCACCGGGCTGTTCGTCACCCCGCCCAACCCGACGAACGAGCCGGACGTGGTTCACACCTTCCCCGGCCCCGGCCCGGCCGATCTGACGTTCTCCCCGGACGGGAAGCTGCTCGCCGTCGTCTCGCCGCTGTGGCGGGAGATCGATGTGGCCGCCCCCGCGGCCACCACGCCGGCCGACCCGCCCACCCTGACCGTGTACGACGTAACCACCGGGGCGAAAGTCCACTCGGCGACCCTCGCCCGCTGGCCGCGGACGGTGGCGTTCGCCCCGGACGGCAAGCACTTGGCCGTCGGGATGGGCAGCTCCGTGACGAAGGTCGAAGGGGACGAGAAGGCCGAGCTGGTGGTGTACGCGGTGCCGGGATTCGCCGAGAAGTACCGCGGGCGGCCCGGCCCCGACTGCCACCCGGATCACCTCGAATTCGCCCCGGATTCGTCGCTGCTGTTCGCGTTCCGCACGGACGACTTCGGCGGGGCGCAGGCCGTGACGGCGTGGCGGTTCCCGATCCTCACCGCCGGGCCGACGCTGAAGGTGGCGATGCAGCGGCCGGAGTGCGCCACCGTCGCGGCCGACGGCATCATCATCGTCGGCGGGCGGACGAAGGACTACACCGCGGCGGGCGAGCGGTTCGACCGCGCCGGCACCCCGCTCGGCCCGCTGAAGTATGCCCCCGCCCAGACCGGGGCGGTGATCCGGCTGGCGGCGACCGGCAAGGTGGTGACGGCGATCTCGACGCTGGGGGCGCAAGACTTCGACCCGGCCACCGGCGAGCCGGTTAGCACGCCGGCGATCAGCCCGAACGTACTCGACTCGGTGACGGTGGTGGCCGCGGACGGCAGCCGCGGGGCGACGAGCTACAAGGTGGCCGACCCCGGCATGGCCCCCGACTTCCGGCCGTGGTACCAGAAGGGCGGGTTCGTGCGGGTGGTCAGCCGGACCGGCGGGGCGGGGCGGGAGTGGCGGGTGGGCGTCTACCCCACCCCGATCGCGTTCACCGCGGACGGCAAGCTCATCGCCGCCGGGGTGAACGACACCGCCGCCGGCGGCTCGACCGGGGTGAAGGTGTGGGTGTCGCCGTAGCCGGCGGTGTGGTACGATTCCGGTAGAGGAGTACCGACCATGCCCCGCACGCTGCCGCTGCTCGCCGCCCTGCCGCAGTTCCCCGAACTCGTCGCCGGCATGACGCCCGGTGACGAGTTGGTGCTCACGTCGGACGGCCTGCCGGTGGCGATCGTCACCCGCCCGCCCCGCACCAGTTGGCCGTGTCAGCCGGGGTCGGCGAAAGACCGCACGCTCTGGATGGCCCCGGACTTCAACGCCCCGCTCGATGATTTCGCGGAGTACATGGAATGACTCTGCTCCTCGACACCTGCACGGTGTTGTGGTTCTGGTGGAACGACCCGCAGCTCAGCCCGGCCGCCCTCGCGCTCATCTGTGATCCGAACAACCGCAAGCTGGTCAGCCGGGCGACGCCGTGGGAGGTGGCCATCAAGGTGAGCCAGAAGAAGCTGGACATCGGCGGGCCGTACCGCGGGTTCTTCCCCCAGCACATGAGCCGCAACAACTTCGAGTGGCTGGACACGACCGACGATCACCTCGCGGCACTGACCACCCTGCCGTTCCACCACAAAGACCCGTTCGACCGGCACATCATCGCCCAGGCCAGTTGGGAAGACATCCCCGTCGTCACCCCGGACGTGGCGTTCGACCAGTACCCGGTCCGCCGCCTGTGGTGAACCCCGCCGGCGTTTCTACAATCCCCCTCACGCTTTCCCCTTCCCCCCGTGAGGGCCTGCCATGCCGACCAACGCTCCGCTCAACCGCAAACTCCGCATGGGCCTGATCGGCGGCGGGCAGGGCGCGTTCATCGGCCGCGTCCACGCCACCGCCGGGGTGCTGGACAACCGCGCCGCCCTGGTCGCCGGCGCGCTCTCGTCCGACCCGGCCAGGGCGAAGGCGTCGGCTCCGGATTACGACATCCCCGCGGAGCGGGCGTACAGCAGCTACAAGGAGATGGCCGAGGCCGAGGCGAAGCGGGCGGACAAGGTGGACTTCGTGTCCGTCGCCACCCCCAACCACACCCACTTCGAGATCGCCAGGACGTTCGTCGAGGCCGGGTTCAACGTCATCTGCGACAAGCCGATGACGTTCGACCTGGTGCAGGCGGAGGAACTGCTGAAGATCGTCGAGCGGAGCGGGGTGGTGTTCGCCGTCACACACAACTACACCGGCTACCCGCTGGTGCGGCAGGCCCGCGAGATGATCCAGAGCGGCGAACTCGGCGAGATCAACGCCGTCCGCAGCAACTACATCCAGGGGTGGCTCCGCACCCGGCTGGAGAGCAGCGACCAGAAGCAGGCGAAGTGGCGGACGGACCCGAAGCAGAGCGGGGCGGCCGGGGCGTTCGGCGACATCGCCACCCACGCGTACAACCTGGCCCGGTTCATGACCGGCCTGCTGCCGAAGCAGATCTCCTGCCTGCTGAAGACGTTCGAGGAGGGGCGAGCGCTGGACGACTACGGCGTGGCCGCCATCCGGTTCGACAACGGCGCGCTCGGCACCGTCACGGCCAGCCAGATCAGCCACGGGCGGGAGAACGACCTGTTCATCGAGGTGGACGGCACGAAGGCGGCGGTGGAGTGGCACCAGGAAGAGCCGAACAAGCTGATCGTGCGGCAGAACGGCCAGCCGCACAAGGTGTACACCCGCAACGGCGGGCCGTACCTGGGGGCGGCGGCCGGCGCCGCCAGCCGCCTGCCGAGCGGTCACCCGGAGGCGTTCTTCGAGGCGTTCGCCAACGTGTACGGGGCCACCTACGACGCCATCGTGAAGAAGGCGGCCGGCGAGAAAGTGGAGGGGGTGAACACCGTGTACCCGAACGTGTACGACGGGGTGGAGGGGATGCTGTTCATCCAGCAGTGCGTGAACAGCAGCAAGGAGGACGGCCGCTGGCTGCCCCTGCGGCACCCGAAGGCGCGGAAGTAGAACGACCCAGCTCAGCAGCCGGGGCCGCTCGGTGAGCTGTGGTCACGAAAACCGAATCATGCCCCGCCGGTCTGCTGCAGCGCCTGGTGCGGCCTGCCGTTACTCAGCCGGGCGGTTGTGGCCGGTCAGGACGCTCCCCGCTCGAACGCAGCCAACCCCTGCTCACCACCGGAGAAGGCCCGCGCCGCGCAGCGGACCAACTCGCCCGGACCGAACGCCCACGCCTCACCAGCCGGGACCGAGCCGCCGAGCCGGAACACCCCGGCCCGGACCCGCACCGCGGTCACCGGCCGCCAGACCTCCGTGCCCTCGCCAACGAGCGGGACGAGGACCGTACAGGACTCGCCGACGGACCTCGCCACCTGCTCCTCCAGCGCCCGGAACTCGCGGAACGACATCGGGAAAAACGCTCTGAGCAACTTGTACCGGGACTGCTCGTTGAGCCCACCGGCCAGGAAGAACTCGCACAGCGACTCGCGACCCTGTGACCGGAGACGCGCGAGGTGTTCAGGCTCCGACGGCCGACCCACGGTCTGTAGAAAGCAACCCGGCGATGGGTCCTCGGGTGGCATCTCCCACCGTGGCCTCTCTGGGCCGAACTTGTAATTAGCCGGACCGGCGCCGGTCGGCCTAACGCGCCAGGACCGGACCGCCCGGTCCGGCTAACACGCGAAATTACCCCCGTCGCACTTCCACCGCAAGTGAATTCCTCGTCGGCAGTTCCGCCCGCGGTGCGGCGGGTTGGTGTCCCGGCTTTAGCCGGTCTTCCTCGACAGACCGCCTGAAGGCGGGACACCAACGCAGCAGCCGTCTTCCGCAGGTGTCGTGAGCCGAGCGGTGCGTCTTGTAGCC
>JALHQU010000085.1 GCA_022841795.1 Fimbriiglobus sp. | reverse complement strand
TTGGCGAGCCGGGAGCGTGAGCGACCGGAGGTTTTGTTTCCTCCGGTCGCTCACGCTCCCGGCTCGCCAACACCCCGGCTCGCCAAGACCCCGGCTCGCCAAGACCCCGGCTCGCCAAGAGGTTCCCCATGCTCCGCAAGCTCCTCCTCGCCGCGGTGCTGGTGTACGTCCTGGCGGCGGCGGCGTGGGTGGTGTCCGCCGGGGTGGTCCGCGACGCCGGCCAGACGGAGCTGCTGAACGTGGCGTGCGACCCGACCCGCGAGCTGTGGGCCGAGCTGAACGCCGCGTTCGTCCCGCACTACGTGGCCACCAGCGGGCAGACGATCACCATCACGATGTCGCACGGCGGGTCGGCGACGCAGGCCGGGCAGGTGGCGAACGGGCTGAAGGCGGACGTGGTGACGCTGGCCCTGTGGTCGGACACGGACCTGCTCCGCCAGGCCGGGCTGATGGACGCCGGGTGGGAGGACAAGCTGGACAACCGCTCGCTGCCGTTCGTGTCCACCATCGTGTTCGTGGTGCGGAAGGGGAACCCGCTGAACGTCCGCGACTGGCCGGACCTGGCCCGCGGCGGGGTGAAGGTGGTGACGCCCAGCCCGAAGACGTCCGGCAACGGCAAGTGGAGCTTCCTGGCGATGTGGGGCAGCGTGACCCAGACCGGCGGGGGCGACGACGAGGCGCGGGCGTTCGTGGCGGCGGTGTTCCGCAACGTGAAAAAGCTGGACGCCTCTGCCCGCGCCGCCACCATGACGTTCCAGAAGGGCATCGGCGACGTCCACCTGACGTGGGAGAACGAGGCCCATCTGGAGGTGGCCGAGTCGAACGGCGAACTGGAGATCGTGTACCCGCCGCGGAGCATCCTGGCCGAGCCGCACGTGGCGGTGGTGGACAAGAACGCGGCCGAGAAGGGGACGACAGCGGCGGCCACCGAGTACCTGAAGTTCCTGTACACCGAGGCGGCGCAGAAGATCATCGCCAAGCACTACTACCGGCCGACGAACGAGAAGGTGCAGCGGCTGACCGCCGACCGCTTCCCGAAGATCGACCTGTTCCCGGTGACGGCGGTGGGTCAGAACTGGGAGGAAATGAACGCCCGGTTCTTCGCCGCCGGCGGGGAGTTCGACCGGCTGTACGCACCGGGGGCGGGGAAATGAGCGCGGGGGCTAGGCGGGCGCTGCCGGGGTTCGGCCTCGGGCTGGGGTACACGGTGCTGTATCTGAGCCTGATGGTGCTGATTCCGCTGGCGATGGCGGTGCTGAAGGCGGCCGAGCTGAGCTGGGCCGAGTTCTGGGCGGCGGTGTGGACCCCGCAGGCGGTGGCCGCGTACAAGCTGACGTTCGCGGCGTCGCTGACGGCGGCGGCCATCAACGTCGTCCTCGGGCTGGTCGTGGCGTGGACGCTGGTGCGGTACCAGTTCCCCGGCAAGCGGCTGGTGGACGCGCTGGTGGACGTGCCGTTCGCCCTGCCCACCGCCGTGGCCGGGCTGGTGTACGCCAGCCTGTACATGAAGACCGGATGGTTCGGGCAGTTCCTCGTCCCGCTCGGGTTCGAGGGGGCGTACTCCCGCACCGGCATCGTCCTCGTGCTGGTGTTCACCGGGTTCCCGTTCGTCGTCCGCACCGTGCAGCCGGTGCTCGAAGACCTGGACGCGGAGGCGGAGGAGGCGGCGCACATCCTCGGGGCTAGCCGCTGGCAGACGTTCCGCCGGGTGCTTCTGCCGACGCTCATCCCGCCGGCGCTCACCGGGTTCACCCTGGCGTTCGCCCGCGCCGTCGGCGAGTACGGGTCGGTCATCTTCGTGAGCAGCAACCTGCCGTTCGAGACGGAGATCGCCCCCATCCTGGTGGTGACGCGGCTGGAGGAGTTCGCGTACCGGGAGGCGGCGGCCATTGCCGTGCTGCTGCTCGGGTTCTCGTTCGCCCTGTTGGTGCCGGTCAACCTGCTGGAGCGGTGGAGCAAACGCCATGACGGGTGACCCCACCCCCGAGGAAAAACCCGTCTTCGCCGCGACCTCCGGGAGCGGCAAAGCTTCCACCGCTCCCGGAGGTCGCGGCGAAGAATCTCTCCGCACCGATCCGTGGTACGTGCGGTACACGCTCACCGGCCTCACCGTGCTCATCGTCGGCGGGCTGGTGGCGGTGCCGCTGGCCAGCGTGTTCGCCCAGGCGTTCGCCCGCGGGTTCGCCGCCTACTGGCGGTACCTGACCGACGACCCGGACACCCGCCACTCCATGTTCCTGACGCTGGCGGTGGCGCCGGTGGCGGTGGCCCTGAACACCGTGTTCGGTATCGCCGCCGCGTACACCATCGCCCGCTTCCGGTTCCCCGGCCGCACCCTGCTGACGACGCTCATCGACCTGCCGTTCAGCGTGTCGCCGGTGGTGGCCGGGCTGGTGTTCGTGCTGCTGTTCGGCCTGCAAGCGCCGCTCGGGGGGTGGCTGAAGGAACACGGGTATCAGGTGATCTTCGCCCCGCCGGCGCTGGTGCTGGCGACCGCGTTCGTCACCTTCCCATTCGTCGCCCGCGAACTCATCCCGGTGCTGGAGGCGAACGGGCCGGAGGAGGAGATCGCCGCCCGCAGCCTGGGGGCGAGCGGGTGGCAGATGTTCTGGCGGGTGACGGTGCCGAACATCAAGTGGGGGCTGCTGTACGGGGTGATCCTGTGCAACGCGCGGGCGATGGGCGAGTTCGGGGCGATCGCGGTGGTGTCCGGCAAGATCACCGGGCGGACGGACACCATGCCGCTGCGGGTGGAGAAGCTGTTCCAGGGGATGAAGGCGGACGACACGGCGGCGGCGTTCGCGGTGGCGTCGGTGCTGACGCTGCTGTCGCTGGTGACGCTCGGGCTGAAGGTGGCGGTGGAGGCGAAGCTGAAGCGGGAGCAGAAGGCGGCGGCCGAGCGGGATGGGGCCGCTCGGTGAACCCCGACCGCCAGGTCGGTGGGTGCGTGATGGCTGACTCGCACCCCCTCCCTCGCGGTCGGGGTTCACCAAATCGGCTCCTCACTATTCCGTTGCGTGCAACCCACCGCCCGCTTATACTCCACCTCAATTCCCCCGCCGCGTCGGGATCTCCCTCCCCGCGGCGGTCGTTTCGGCGGAGATCCGATCGGCGTCCCTGCTCCCCCACGGTCTCGTGGAGCGAGTGGACCGCGTGTCGGGCGAACTCTGACCCGGCACACAGCCCCTCCTCACTCCCCTCTCCGCGTCGCGGACAGTTCGCCCGGTTTCCCGCCGGGTTCGTGTTGCGCTCCAACGCCCCCTTCCCGCGTGTCCGCAGGAGCTGCGCCATGTCCGTGCTCGCGCCCGCCGCCCGCCGTCTCCGCCCCGAGTTGGACACCCTCCAGGGGGTGTGGGAGTCCGTCGTCGGCCCCCGCCAGGCCCGGCTGCTCGTTGCCGGCCGGCACTACACGTTCGAGTTCGTCGGCGGCGACCTGTACATGGGCACGTTCGACCTGGCCGCCGGGCACATGGACATGCACATCGCGGAAGGCCCGCCGGAGCACGCCGGCCGGTTCGTCCGCTGCCTGTACTCGCTCGACGGCGGGGTGCTGCGGTTCTGCGCCGGGCGGCCCGGCTCGGACCGCCGGCCGACCGAGTTCTCGGACGCGAACGACCCGCGGAACCTGTCGCTGGTGTTCCGCCGGGTGAATCGGCAGCGCTAAGCCGCAAGCGGCTTCGCTGAGCCGCTTGCGGCTTAGCGCTCTCTCTCACCTCCCCCGAGCAAGGGATCTCTCCATGAGTGTCGCCGTCGCCGAACGCCCGGCCCGCGTCGCGGACCCGAAACGGGAACCCGAAG
Source organism: Fimbriiglobus sp. (assembly GCA_022841795.1). Classification (GTDB taxonomy): domain Bacteria; phylum Planctomycetota; class Planctomycetia; order Gemmatales; family Gemmataceae; genus JALHQU01. Next base: position 21,977 of record JALHQU010000085.1, on the reverse strand, counting down.
ACGTGGCGTACCAGTACCCCGGCATCCCGACCACCTGCGACGGCGCCGAAGCCGTCGTCCACGTCGAGGTGCGGATCAGTCAGGCCGCCGGGGCGTACCCGATCACCAGCAGCACCACCATGGGCGGCGGGTTCAACGCCAGCGTGATGAACGGGGCGAAGAACCTGTGGGGCGACACCCTGGTGTTCTTCGAACCGGAGAGCGAGCACAGCGCGGCGGCGGTGTGCGAGGGGTTCGCGGTGGCCGGCGGGCGGGTGACCAACTTCACCAGCGGGCAGGGCCTGGTGCTGATGAAGGAGGTGCTGTACACGATCAGCGGCAAGCGGCTGCCGGTGGTGATGAACATCGGCGCGCGGGCGCTCACCAGCCAGGGGCTGAACGTGCACGCCGGGCACGACGACGTGATGAGCGTGGCGGACGTGGGGTGGGGGATGCTGATGGCCCGCAACGCGCAGGAGGCCGGCGACTTCTGCCTCATCGCCCGCCGCACGGCCGAGGCCACCCAGACCCCGTTCTTCAACGTGCAGGACGGGTTCCTCACCACCCACACGGTCGAGACGGTGCGGCTGATCGAGCCGGAGTTCATGAAGGAGTTCATCGGCGACCCGAAGGAGCGGCTGACGAACCTGATGGACCCGGACCACCCGCTCATGTCCGGGGTGGTGCAGAACCAGGACTCGTACATGAAGGGCAAGATCGCCCAGCGGTGGTACTACGACCGCATCCCGGACAAGCTGCAGGAGGCGTTCGACGAGTTCGCCCGCAAGACCGGCCGGCGGTACGGCATGGTGGACGCCCACCGCTGCGAGGACGCGGAATACATCCTGGTGGGCATGGGCTGCTACATGGAGACGGCGAAGGCGACCATCGACTACCTGCGGGACGTGAAGGGGCTGAAGGCCGGGTGCCTGAGCGTGCTCGCCTTCCGCCCGTTCCCGGCGGCGGAGATCGTGAACGCGCTGAAGGGGTGCGAGGCGTTCACCGTGTTCGAGCGGATGGACGACCCGCTGAGCACCACCGGCAACCACCTGACCCGCGAGATCAAGGCGGCGTTCTACGACGCGGTGATCGGCCAGAACGGGCAGGAGCGGCTGACCGAGCCGTCCCCGCGGGTGTACCACGGGGCGGCCGGGTTGGGCAGCCGGGACGTGCGGCCGGGCGACATCATCGCGGCGTTCCAGAACATGATGATGGACGGCCCGCACTTCTTCTCGGTGGGCATCGACCACCCGACCGCCCTGCCGCGTAAGGACGACCCGGACCTGCGGCCGAAGGGCGGGTTCAGCATGCGGGGGCACTCGGTCGGCGGGTTCGGCAGCGTGACCACCAACAAGATCATCGCCACCATCGCCGGCAACGTGTTCGGCAAGGACGTGCAGGCGTACCCGAAGTACGGGTCGGAGAAGAAGGGGCTGCCGACCACCTACTACCTGACCATCGCCGACACGCACATCGACATGCACAGCGAGTTGGAGAAGGTGGAGCTGCTGTGCATCAACGACCCGACGGCCATCCTCAGCCCGCTGACGCTCAAGGGGCTGGTGGCCGGCGGGGCGATCTTCATGCAGTCGCCGTACCCCGACCCGGCGGACGTGTGGGCGCGGATCCCGCACGACAACAAGCACAGCATCCGCGAGAAGAAGGTGCGGGTGTTCTACTGCGACATGGTGCGGATCGCCCGCGAGGAGGCGAACGAGGCCGACCTGCAGATGCGGATGCAGGGGATCGTGCTGCTCGGCGCGTTCCTCAAGCTGACGCCGTATGCGAAGGAGGCCGAGATGTCCGACGAGCAGGTGCAGGCGGGCGTGGAGAAGGCTCTCCGCAAATACTTCGGCAAGCGGGGCGAGCAGGTGATCCAGGACAACATGAAGTGCATCAACCGCGGCTGGACCGAGACGAAGGAGATCCCGCAAGAGGTGATCTACTCCCAATAACCGCGAAGCCGCAAGCGGCTTCCCACCCATACAGGACCCCCTCCCATGTCCACCGCCACCCTCCCCGCCCCGTCCATGAACGCGGCGAGCGACAAGGACCCGTTCAACAACAACTGCTACGGCACCACCACCGACCGCGAGTACAAGCCGGTGAGGCTGAAGTCGGCCGTCAGCCTCCCGGTCCTGGATGTCAACGACTTCAACGACCGCATCATTCGCGGGTACGAGGACGGGTATGGCGAGAAGGAACTGCCGGCCGACCTGACGCTCGCCCGCTCGCTCATCCCGGCCGGCACCGCCAGCTTGCGGGACTTCAGCTACATCGCCCCGGAGATCCCGGAGTACATTCCGTCGAACTGCACCGGGTGCATGGACTGCGTGACCGAGTGCCCGGACACGGCGATTCTCGGCAAGGTGCTCGGCGAGGACGAGTGGGAGCAGAAGCTGGCCGACATCCCCGAGGCCGACCGCGAGATGTACAAGGCCCAGTGGTCGCGGACGAAGAAGTACTACGACGGCGGGAAGAAGAAGCAGGGCGTGGGCGGGATGTTCAACATCATCATCGACCCGTCCAAATGCAAGGGGTGCGCCGAGTGCGTGACGGTGTGCGACGACGACGCGCTGAAGATGGTGGCCAAGACGGACGACCTGATGGTGAAGGCCCGCAAGAGCCACCGGCTGTTCAAGAACATGGGGCCGAGCAACGACAAGTACATCTCCGGCACCCTGCTCATCGACATGATGCTGAAGGAGCAGACGCACATCTACACCGGCGGGGCGGGCAGCTGCGCCGGGTGCGGGGAGGGCACCGCCCTGCGGATGCTGTGCGCCGCCACCGGCAGCAAGCACGGCGAGCAGTGGGGGCTGGTGGCCGCCACCGGGTGCAACACGGTGTACACGTCCACGTACCCGTACAACCCGTACCTGGTGCCGTGGACGAACTCGCTGTTCGAGAACGCCCCCACCTACGCCATCGGGGTGCGGATGCGGTGGGACCAGATGGGCTGGGGCAGCAAGCCGCTGTGGGTGATCGGCGGCGACGGGGCCATGTACGACATCGGCTTCCAGGCGCTGTCCCGCATGTTCGCCAGCGGGATGAACATCAAGGTGTTCGTGCTGGACACGCAGGTGTATTCGAACACCGGCGGGCAGGCCAGCACCGCCAGTTTCACCGGCCAGAACACCAAGATGTCGGTTCACGGGAACGTGTTCGGCGGCAAGCAGGAGCGGCGGAAGGAGATCGCGCAGATCGCCATGATGCACCCGCGGACGTATGTGGCCCAGACGACGTGCGCGCACATCAACCACTTCTACAAGGCGGTGCTCGGGGCGCTCGAGTTCGACGGCCCGGCCATCGTGTGCTGCTACACCACCTGCCAGCCGGAACACGGGGTGGCGGACAACATGGCCGGTGAGCAGGCGCGGCTGGCGGTGGACACGCGGGCGTTCCCGCTCATCATCTACGACCCGCGGAAGGGCGACACCATCAAGAGCCGCATGTCGCTCGACGGCAACCCGAACAAGACCGGCGACTGGTACGTCCACCCGAAGACCAACCAGGAGGTGACGTTCGTGGACTTCGCCCGGTCGGAGGGGCGGTTCGTCAAGCACTTCGACAAGGACGGCCACCCGTCGGCGACGATGCTGGCCGCCAAGCAGGACCGGCTGGAGAACTGGCACACCCTCCAGGACTTGGCCGGGCTACGCTAAGCCGCTGGCGGCTTCGCGCGAAGCCGCAAGCGGCTTGAGGAACACACCATGACTCAGCAGCCGCTCGTCATCGCTTACCACCTGGTGTGGACGGCCTACGGCTGGTGGTTGCCGAACGACCCGCGCGGCAGTGGGTCGCACGAGATCCGGTCCGACACCATTACCGAACTCGGGGAGATCCACTTCGGCCGGAAGAAGGTGCAGCCGGCCGGGTGGGTCGTCCGCCAGTTCTACCAGCAGGCGGCCGGGCTGCTCAAACACCCGTTGCTCACGTTCGACGAGGTCGCACGAGCGACGATCGGGGGGGCGTTCGGCGAGGTGATCGAACAGGAGAGGTACACCTGTTACGCCTGCGTCGTGATGCCCGACCACGTCCACATCCTGATCCGCAAGCACAAGCACCCCGCCGAGGAGATGATCCAGAACCTGATCGCGGGCAGCCGCGACAAACTGATCCGGGCCGGGCACCGCGAACCGGAACACCCGGTGTGGACCAACGGGGCCGGATGGAAGGTGTTCCTCGACCACCCGGACGACGTCCACCGCACCATCGGGTACATCGAACGGAACCCGCTCCCGCTGCGGCTGCCCGTGCAGCGGTGGGTGTTCGTCTCGCCCTACGACAACTGGCCGTTCCACCCCGGCCACAGCCCGAACTCGCCCTACGCGAAACGGCTCCGGGAACTCGGCCGTTACCCCAATTAAGCCGCTTGCGGCTTCGCGCCACACCATGCCACCCCTCGCCACCCACGCCTTCACCGACCTGCCGACCGCCGACCAGTTCGTCCGCCGCACCCGGTGGGAACTCCGCGAGCTGTGGATGGTCCGCGTGTTCGCCGACCGCTACCACATCATCGACGTGAACAAGGACTACTTCGAGATCACCGGCCTGGGCTACCCGGACGCGGACCTCGTCCCGCTGCTCTGGCTGGTGAACGCGGCGTTCGACCCGACCACCCTCCACGACCCGACCGCCGCCGGGTACAAGGAGTTCCTCACCGGCCGCCGCTTCCCGTGGGCGCACGACCGGGTGATGTGAGAGTCTGTTCCAGAAGTGGTCCGGCTCAGCCGGACCACGGGCCGCCACAGAGGGCGGCCCCTACAAATCCGCCCGGTCTGTAGGGGCCGCCCTCTGTGGCGGCCCGCCGATCGCCACCGGCGATCGGCTTTTGGAACCGTCTCTGAGTGATTCCGGGTGGATTCGAACCACCGCTCTCCTCCGTGTCAGGGAGGCGCCTTCGCCGCTAGGCCACGGAATCGGTCGAGTGCCCCGGCCAGGATTCGAACCTGGAACGCCGCGTTCGAAGCGCGGCATGATGTCCGTTTCACCACCCGGGCAGAAGCGGAAGAGGTGGGAGTTGAACCCACACCGCCTGAAGAAGGCGGCACGGTTTAGCAAACCGCTCCGGCAAGCCGTTATCCGGCTCCCTTCCGTTTACAGTGGACCCGCCGGGAATCGAACCGGTTCGCGGGGAGTCCACGAAAACAGACACTTCAAGGGTAGGAGAGGTTCGGGGCGCTGCAAAATCCGGTGCAGTGGGCGAGGCCGACCCGCTCGCCGCGTTCGTGGCGACTCTCACCCCCGATCAGCGGGCCGCGCTGGTCCGGCTCCTTACTTCGCCGCCGAACACGACTGAGCCAACCGCCCCTGTCCGTACAATCGGCCGGCGTCAGAATGTCGTTGAGGGCCAGGACACCGTCGGGTAGCCTGCTAGGGTGCGATAAAAGCGTTCAAAGCGACAAAAGCCGGCTGCCGAAGATTTGTGATGATGCGTTGCGCCCGATTCGCTGCCGTCCCGCTCATGTGTGCCTGGATCGGGCTGGGGTTATGCTGGTTGCCGGGCGGTGCGGCGTCGGCGCAGTCCACCAACGCCAAGCCGGGCGAGCGGCTGCCGGGGCCGACGGCGGAGCAGTTGGAGGAGGCCAAGCGGCAGTTTCGGGCGGTGGGCGAGTACACCCATCAGGTGGTGAAAAACGCGCCGTTCGACCGCGAACTCCACACGTTCATCTTCGACGGCGCCGCCGACGCCGGGTTCAAGGAGTTCCCGATCCTCCCGTTCGAGTTCGCGGTTCCCCTACCCCGGGTACCCGGACCGGCTGGCCCGCCGATCACCAGCTCCCCGCTCCGCTGGTCCATGCTGGCCTGGCAGTTCCCGCCGCGGAGTTCGATCGGCTGGCCCTTGCCACTGGTTGTCACGCGACCCCCTCGGCCGGCTCACACACCGGCTCGGCGGCCCCGAACCCGTCGCTCTCCTCCGCGTCGTCCTCCGGGAACGGGGTGTCGCACTGGTCCGTCGGGGTCGGGTCCAGCAGTACTGTCATGATGGTGGACTGGCCCCGCTCCTCGACCGCCACCCTGTCCCCGATCATGCCCAGCCACTGCGCCAGCACCCGCTTCGCCTCGGTCGGGGCGGTGAACCGAATCTTGTACTCGACCACCGTGGCCCGCTCCGCCCGCATGGTCTTCGGGTCCATCACCGCCCGCCCGGTGTCCGGGTCGCGGACGATCTTCGTCGTCTCCTTCACGTCGAACCCGGTGATGAAGGCGTCCACCTCCGGCGGCCACTTGCTCGGCGGCAGCACCCGGCCCGTCCTCTTGTGGAAGACCGAGCGGCGGGGGAAGAACGCTTCGTGCTTCAGGCTGGCGGCCAGCAGGTCGGTGGTGATGCCGGCCGCCTCGGTGGCGTGGCCGCGGAATGCCCGGATTCGCCGCTGGATGTCTACTTTGCGCAACAGAATCCAGGCGCGGGCGCGGGTGTTCCCGCGGTCCACCTCGCCGGAAGGTGATAGCTTGCACGGGAATCCGGCGTCGATGTACGCCTGGGTGGAGTTGTCGGAGCCGCGGGCGAACAGCTCACAGAACCGCACTTCGGATGCGGTCAGGCCGTCAGCCGGACGGTGTTTGGGGCGGCGTTTCGTGGACATAGATCCATTCTAACCTGGCGTCGGCCCGCATCACAGCGGACCGGCGGGAGGCGGGGCTATGCCGGGCGACGCTCAGGGCGTGGCGCGGGTGGCGGTGCGGGAGCGGAAGGGGCGGGCGGGGAACCGGATCGGGCGGTGGGAGTCGCGGGTGTGGGTGGGGCGGTGGGCGGGCGGGTGGGCGTCGGTCGGGTACTGGCGGCGACGGCACCAGTACCGGGCGCGAGCCTGCCACTACCGCACGCGCGGAGCGAGGCCGCCGAACTAGCAACTACGAATGTAGGATTAGGCATCCGGGCGGTGACCGTGTCCCCGATAAACGCCTCGGCCGACAGCAGTTCGGCGAGTTCGACAGGGTTCTCATGGTCGTGCTGGACACCTCATCCGCGGGCGGTCACACCGACGCGGTCACTTTTCCGTTGCACTTTCGAGCCGGCCTTGAAATGATGTCGATAAATTGGAACAACTAGGACTGTGCGGCAACAGCTTCGCTTTGTCGTTTTGGAGATGGTCCCGTGGCCCAACTCTCGCAACCCGCCGAGCCGTTCGGTGAGGTGAACGTTCACAAGCAACCCGACGGGTCCATCGACGTCGTCGCCACGATCCTCATGGTACCGGAGATCGAGGGGGCGCGGGCCGGGCTGGCGCTCGACGCATCGGTGTCGATGAAGAAGATGTATGGCCTCAGCCCGATGGTCAGTTCCGTCTTCGGCGGGGGCGGGACCGCTCACCCCAACCTCGTCGAACCCGTCACGCGGACGATGGCGGCGTACCTGTCCAATTTCTCGTCCGACAGCCGGTGCGAGGTGGTGTACTGGGCGTGCAACCCGGATGGCTCGGCCGTCGAACCGCTCGCCGCCGTCACCGCGGCCGACGCCGGGACGCTCGCCGTCACCGGGCCGAAGAAGCACCCATGGGGCAAGGGCACCAAGCTCCTTCCGCCCGTCAAACACTTCGTCGAGGCAGCGTTCAAGGACGCCCCGTGGGCGATCTGCGTGTTCGTCACCGACGGCGTGATCGACGACCTGGACGCGGTCAAGGCGTACTGCCGCACGTTCGCCCAGGAGATCGCCACGGGCCGCCGGGCGTTCATCAAACTCGTCCTCATCGGCATCGGTGAGGAGGTCAACGAGCGACAGATGGAAGAACTCGACGACATGTTCGAGGGCAGCGGGTTGGTGGACCCGAAGGGGAACGACATCGACCTGTGGGACCACAAGCTCGCGTCTGAGATGAAGAAGGTGGAGGAAATCTTCGCCGAGGTGGTGTCGCAGAACACCATCGTCGCCGCGTCGGCTTCCGTCCGGAATCAGGCGGACGCGCTCTGTAAGGATTACTCCAACGGCCTCCCCGCCATCCTCCGGTTTAAGCTGCCCAAAGGCTCCACGTCCTTCACCCTCTCCTACCCCGGCGGCAGCGTCACACAAGACATCACCGAAGGCCTCACCCGTGCGTGAAAGCCGGCATCTCCTCTGTTCCCCTACTCAATAGGAGGCGCGGCATGGCCGGCCCCGCGAAGAGTCACCAGTTGCCCAGCACCGCCGTTCACGAAGCGTTCGGCGAGATTAACGTCACCGAGACGCCGAACGGTCGCATTGTCGAATTCACCGTACTCATGGAGCCTCAGGGGGTCGATGCCGAGGGGTGGCAGACCGGGGTCGCCTTGGACGCCAGTGCGTCCATGAAGGGGTGGTACGGTCGCAGCCTGACCGGCAAATTGCCGGACGCGGTCGAGGCGGAGTACGAGAGGAAGGGGTGGCTGAGCCTCAAGACGTCGGACGGGCGGAAGGTGAAGTCGTTTCTGCCGGAGGCGTTCCAGGACGCCATCGACCGCGGCTACCTGAAGGCCACCGTGAACGTCGTCGAGCCGGCGGCCCGCGAGTTCATCTCGTACCTCGCCGGCAACCTCGACGCAGACGGCGGCACCACCGTGATCTACTGGGCGTGCGGCGACGGCGGGGCCTATGAGGTGGTCGGCGACTTCACGGCCGACCAGTGCAAGGGGATGCCAGTAAAAGGCCCGGCCAAGGCCAAATTCGGCAGCGGCACGAAGCTCACCCCGGCCGTGCGGTACTTCGTCGACCGGTTCAGGGACGCCGACCGCGGCATGTACGTGTTCCTCACCGACGGCAAGCTCGACGACCTGGCTGAAGTGAAGGCGTACACCGTCCAGCTCGCCCGGGAGATCGAGGCCGGCACCCGGAACCCGGTGAAGTGCGTCCTCGTCGGCGTCGGCAGCGAGGTCGACGAGGGGCAGATGGAGGAACTGGATGACCTGGACACCGGTACGCCGGTCGACATCTGGGACCACAAGATTCACCGTGACATGCGGGGGCTGGTGGAGATCTTCGCCGAGGTCGTCAGCGAGAATACCATCGTTGCCCCGGCCGGGCGGGTCTTCGACCCAGCCGGCAACGTCGTCAAGCAGTTCTCCGACGGCATGCCGGCCAAGGCGTCGTTCACCCTGCCGCTGTCCGCGAAGTCGTTCGTCCTTGAGGTCGGCGACCAGCGGATCACTCAGCCCGTGGTGGTGTGACCCTCCCCCGTACCGGAGCCGCCATGAGCCAGGACCGCCGCCTGCCGATCTACCTCGTCCTCGACTGTTCCGAGTCGATGGCCGGGACCGCCATCGAGGCCGTCAACGCCGGCCTTCAAGGCATGCTCAAGGATCTGCGGTCCAACCCGTACGCGCTGGAGACGGCTTATCTGAGCGTCATCACGTTCCACCGCGAGGCGCGGCAGCACGCCCCGCTGACCGAGGTGATGAAGTTCCAGCTGCCGAACTTGAGTGTCCGGGCCGGCAGTTCCTTCGGGGCGGCACTGCGGCTGCTCCAGAAGTGCCTGCAGGCCGAGGTGGTCCGGTCGTCGGCAACCCGCAAAGGCGACTACAAGCCGTTGGTGTTCCTGCTGACCGACGGCCAGCCGACCGACAACTGGGAGCCGGCCGCCGCGGCCTTGCGGCAGGCGAACAACCCGCGGATCGCGAACATCTACGCCATCGGGTGCGGCCCGGACGTCGACTACGAGACCCTGCGAGAGGTGACCGACATCGTGCTGAAGATGACGGACGTGTCGAATTCCGGGTTCGCGAAGTTCTTCGTGTGGCTGTCCGCGTCCATATCGTCGGCCAGCGTGAAACTGGAGGGCGGGGCCACGGCGGCGTTCGACATGCCGCCGCTGCCACCGGGCATCGAGGTGCCGGGGCCATCGGAACCCTACGACTCTCAGGAGCCGCGGCAGCTGTTCCTCCAGTGCCTGTGCCGCCACCAGAAGCGGCCGTACCTGGTCCGCTATGCCCTGCGGCCGAACGGCCAGTACGTGGCGATGGCGGCGCACGAGTTAGAGGTGTACGAGCGAGACGGCGGGAAGTACCTGCCGCCGATCAACACCTCCCGATTGGACGGCCTGCCAGACTGCCCGTACTGCGGCAACCCGGCGGCGGCGAATTGCGAGTGCGGGGTGATCGCGTGCATTGGCCCGCGCGAGATCAACCGCCCTATCCCGTGCCCGGCGTGCGACCGGGTCGGCGTGTTCGGCCCCGCTAGCGTGTCGTTCGACGTGCGGCGGAGCGGCGGATAAGTCCTCTCACCCAGGAGCGTGCCATGGCGGAGTTCGGCGGCCGGCGGTTACCGATTTATCTGGTCCTCGACACGTCCGGCTCGATGGCCGGCGAGCCGATCGAGGCTGTCCGACAGGGGGTGAAAGCCCTGTTGTCCGACCTGCGGAGCGACCCGCAGGCCATCGAGACCGCCTTCCTGTCGGTCATCACGTTCAACAGCGGGGCGCAACAGCTCAACCCGCTGACCGAACTAATGCAGTTCCAGGAACCGACCTTCGACGCCAGTGGCACCACCGCCCTCGGCGAGGCGATCACCCTGCTCGACCAGGCGATCGACAAGGAGGTGCGGAAGTCGAGCGGGACGCAGAAGGGGGACTGGAAACCGCTGGTGTTCCTGATGACCGACGGCGAGCCGACGGACAGTTGGCAAGGGCCGGCGGACAAGCTGAAGAAGAAGAAGGTGGGGAATATCATCGCGTGCGCCGCCGGGGCGAACGCGAAGACGGACCCGCTGAAGGGGCTGACGGAGATCGTGGTGAAGCTGGATAACCTCCAGCCGGACACGCTGAAGAAGTTTTTCAAGTGGGTGTCGGACTCGATCAAGACGACCAGCGCGAGCGTCGCCCAAACGGCGGCCGACGCGGCGGTGGCGCTGCCGCCACCGCCGCAACAGATCCAGATCGTGCCGTGACGTGCGGTTCCCGCAACCACCGGCTGGAAAAGCCCCACCCCATGCCCCACACCCTCGAAGAGCGAACGGCATTCGTCAAACACCTACTCGGCCTGCGCGACCCGACCGATCCGCCACCGTCGCAAACCGTCAAGCTCTCGCCGCGAGAGTACGAGCAGGTGGCGCGGGAACTCGGCAAGTTGCTCACGTTGGCCGCGTACCACAAGATGGTCGCCCACCCGGCCCACGACGCCGCGTGGCACGACCCGGAGTTCTTCGAGGCCCTCTGGTCGGCCGTTGTCCGCCTCGTAAAGGAAAGGCCGGTCGTACTGCAACCGAAGATGAGTGGATGGATCAGTAACGGGCTGACCGCACAACAGGCGCCGCTTCGGACGTCCGCCGGCCAGCCGGTGAAGCGACTGACCAAGACGCCCGCCGCCTCGCCGACCGAAACCACACCCGAACCCCCACCCACCCACATGTCCCCCGCACCCGTCCCCGGTTCCGCCTGGAAGTGGCAGCCGATTCCGCTGGAACCGGACCCGCACGACGATACTGACGACCGCGACTGCGACACGCACCCCGGGTACCGGCTGTTCGGCGCGCGGGTCCGCGGGAAGAAGCACAAGCATGACGGCACCAGCTGTGACGACTGGTTCGATCTGGCTCACGTCGCCGGTTGGAACATCGTCGCCGTGGCCGACGGGGCTGGGTCGAAGAGGTTCTCCCGCGTCGGGGCTAAGGTCGCGTGTGAGCGGGCCGCCGCCAGCCTCGCGGCCGAGGCATCGGGCCTGATCCCGCCGCCGCTCGACCTGGAGGGGTGGACGAAGGTTCTAAACGACCGCGGCCCGGACAACCGGTTCGGAGCGGAGTTCCTCGTCCGCGTCGTCGACCTGCTGCACGCGGCCGTCCGAGCGGCGTACGACGCGGTCGAAGAGGCGTGCCGGCAGAGGCAGGCCGATGCTGCCTACGCTCAACTCCTCGGCCGCCCCATCGAGATCGGCGACCTGAGCGCGACGCTCCTGCTCGCCCTGCACCGGCCAGTTCGCGTCGGCGAATACGACCTGGATCTGGTTCTCGCCTGTCAGGTCGGTGATGGCATGACGGCCGCCGTCCACCGTAATGGGTCCGTCATGCTGCTCGGCCGAGCGGACGGCGGCGAGTTCTCCGGCGAGACCGAGTTCCTCACCTCCGCCGGCAAGCGGGACACGGCTTATCTGCACACCAAGACGTTCGTCCAGCTCGGCGGGTTCCAGGCCGTACTCGTCATGACCGACGGGGTGGCCGACGATTACTTCCCGAACGACCCGCACCTCGGCCGCCTGTGGGCCGATCTTCTGCTTAACCGCATCCCCAAGGTCCGGCCAAACCCGGCCACCCCACAGCCGGCCGACGGCTCCGACCCGTCGGTCGGCGACACCGAGAGCGAGATCATCAGCAACAAGGAGCCGCGGGAGAAGGTACTATTGAGGTCGTGTGCGAAGCTCGCCGAGGTGCGGGGCGTGCCGGCCGAGGAGCTGGCCCGCAGATTCGGCGAGCTGTACCACCTCGGCAGCGACGCTCTCTGCGAGTTCCAACTGGACATCACCTCGCCGGCCCGCCGCCTCCGGCTTTGGCTGGACGCGTATTTCGCCCGCGGGTCGTTCGACGACCGCACCCTCGTCGTCCTCCACCGGGAGGCCCTGCCGTGACCACCCGCACGGCCACCCTCAAAGGCGGCGGCACGATCCGGTACGTCGAGGTCGATGACCCGCCGGCCGGCGGCATGAAGAAGACGTTCTTCACCCCGGACAAGAAGCAGGTGGTGCAGTTCTTCCACGACGCCGCCGCCGCGCGGGACGTGAACCGCCTCGCCCGGCTGGAGGCGGTCGTCGGTCGGTACAACCCGACGCTTGACCCGACCACAGGCGAGTACTTCCGCAAGCTGTTCTGCTGGCCGACCGGCATCGTGGTGGCGCCGACCGTCGGCGTCGTATGCCCGGCGTACCCGCAGACGTACTTCTTCGAGGCCGGGCCGTTCAGCGGGAAGGAGAAGAAGGGGAAGTGGTTCTCCAGCCCGAAGCTCCGCGGTTACCTGCCGGCGTCGGAACTCGGCGACTGGATCAAGTACTTCCAGATCTGCCTGAAGATCGCCCGGGCGATCCGCCGACTGCACGCGGCCGGGCTGGCTCACTCCGACCTGTCGTGCAACAACGTCCTCATCGACCCGGCCCGCGGCGACGCCGTGGTGATCGACATCGACTCCCTGGTGGTGCCGGGCGTGTTCCCGCCGGACGTGCTCGGCACCCCGGGGTACATCGCCCCCGAGGTTCTGCGGACCCTACACCTGCCGCTGAACGACCGAAACCGTAGCCACCCGTGCGCCGCCACCGACCAGCACGCCCTAGCGGTGCTCATCTACGAGTACCTGCTGTACCGCCACCCGCTCCGGGGGCCGAAGATCCACAGCGCCACGTCGGCCGAAGAGGACGAGATGCTGGCGATGGGCGAAAAGGCCCTGTTCGTCGAGCACCCGGCCGAAACATCGAACCGGCCGACGGGGTTGACCGCCGCGTACACCGACTTCGGCCCACACCTGGCCGACCTGTTCAAGCGGGCGTTCGTCGACGGGTTGCACGCCCCGAACCGGCGGCCGGCGGCGGTGGAGTGGGAGCGGGGTCTGATGCGGTCGTGGGACCTGCTGCACCCGTGCGCGGGGGCCAGGTGTCCGCACAAATGGTTCGTTGTCGCCGGGCCGGGGTCGCGGTGCCCGTTCTGCGGCACGAAGCCGGGCCGGGTGCCGGTGCTGAAGCTCCGCAGGCAGGTGAAGCCCGGCCAGTGGATGCCGGATGGCGAGCTGGTGGTCCACGGGTCGGTCGGGGTGTTTCCGTGGCACGCGTTCGACAACGCCCAAACGGGCGAGCGGGCGGAGCGGAAACGGTTGGGGTACTTCGGGGTGCAGGCCGGCCAGTGGCTGCTGGTGAATGAACACCTGGACTCGCTGACCACGGAAAGTGGCAACCGCGTGCCGGCCGGCCAAGCCGTAGCCCTGATCGAGGGGAAGCCTTTCCAGTTCTCGACCGGCCCGCACGGGCGGCTGGCCGAGGTGGCGTACTACTGACCGGAGGCCGGATGGCGGACCCAGCGAAGCCTGCGGGACTGCAAGCCCTGCTCGACGCCTCGGCGGACGGCACGGTGCTGACCATTCGCCGGCCGCTCGAGCGGGAGGGGCCGATCGCCGTTCGCCGTGGGGTGACCCTCGCCGGCGGCGGCCGGGCCGCCGTCTGGAGTCGCCAGTCCCCGGTCGTCACCATCCACGCCGCGAACGCCGGGCTGACGGACATCCGCGTCGAGTACACCGGCGACGACCCGGACGGGTGCGCGCTACACCTACTCAATGCCGACGTGGCCCTGGCGAACGTGACCGTCCGCGGCAATGTCCTGGGCGTCCGCGGCGAGAGCGGCCCGTGGCGGTACCCGCACCAGTTGTACCTGGGCAAGCTGGTGCCCGACACGGACGTCGAGTTCGTCCTCCGACTGATGACGCCGGTGCCGTGCCGGTTGAAGTCCGAGATCGACGGGCTGACGGTCGAGCCGGCGACCTTGCCAGCCGGTCGGCACGGGGTCCGCATCCACGTCGAGGGGTTGCGGCGGGACACGCTCATCTTCGGGGTGATCGCCTTGGAGACGCCCGGCCTGCGGCGGGAGGTGGTGGTGAACGGCCACGCCGTGCCGCTGGGCGGCCCACCGGTGCCGGTGTTCCCTGCCGGTCACGTCATCTGGCAGCCGGCCGACTGGGCCGAATTGGCCCCGCCGTCCGTGAAGAGCCTGCCGGTGCGACCGCCGACCGCGGGGCCGGCACTGCCGGCGGGGCCGTCCCCGCCGGCAGTGCCGGCCCCGGTCGCGGTTCCTAAACCGAAGCTGCGCCCCGGCGGGGCGATCCTCGGCAGCGCGTTCGGGATCGCCCCGCCCCCCCCGCCCGTATCGCCCGACCCGGCGGAGCAACCCCCGCCCGCCCCGCCTCCTCCCCCAGACCCGTCGAAGAAGAAGGCCGCGGTGATCTCGCCGCTGTTCGGCGGGCCGCCACCCCCGCCGCCATCGACCTGACACTACCCGCCCGAGGTTCCCGTGGACCACCCGCCGAAACCCCGCGTCGGCTTGACCTCCGCCCAGGTGATCGAGAGCCGCCGGAGGCATGGGGCGAACGTACTCACCCCGCCCCCGGTCGACCCGTGGTGGCGGGAGTACCTCGGCAAGTTCGACGACCCGGTCATCCGCATCCTGATGGTGGCGGCCGCTCTGGCTATCGCCGTCGGGCTGGCTGACGGCCGCGTCGCCGAGGGCGTCGGCATCATCGTCGCCATCCTCCTGGCGACTGGCATCGCGTACTGGAACGAGCGGCGGGCCGCCCGCGAGTTCGACGTGCTGAACCGGTCGAACGACGACGTGCCGTTCAAGGCCCTGCGGGACAGCGGGTACGTCACCGTGCCGCGGCGGGACGTCGTGGTGGGCGACCTGATCCGCATCGAGGTGGGGGAGGAGGTGCCGGCCGACGGCGACCTGGTGGAAGCGGTCGGCCTGCAGGTGTCCGAGGCCCGGCTGACCGGCGAGTCGCAGCCGGTGGACAAAGCCGTGGGCCGGGCGGCCGCGGGCGAGGCGTACCCGCCGCACCGCCTGCTCCGCGGCACGACGGTGGTGGACGGCCACGCCCTGTACGCCGTCAGCGCCGTCGGCGACGGGACGGAAGTCGGCAGGGCCGCGCGAGAGAGCATGGTAGACACCGACGACGACACGCCGTTGAACCGCCAGCTCGCGGCCCTCAGTAAGGTCATCGGCGTCGTCGGGTTGGCGGTCGCCGCCCTCACGTTCGCCGCCCTCGTCGGCCGGGGGTACATGGTCGGCGAGTTGACCCTGGACGGCCGCCAGTGGGCGGTGGCCGCGGCTCTGTTCGCCGGCGTTGCCGTCGCCCTGCACCGAGTGTGGCTGCCGGTCGTGCACGACGGCTTGGAACTGGCCGGCCGGGCCGGCGGCCGACCGGCGTTCCTGGAAGCGGAGGGGCTGGCCCCGTGGGCGAAGGCAGCAGCGGCCGGCTGCGCGGTGGCGGCGGCCGGCGTTGGACTGGTGGCCGTCGCGGGCGGGCTACCGGCCTCCGGCCTGCTCCCGCCGACCGCGATCCAGCAGTTCCTCGGCTACTTCATGATCGCGGTGACGATCATCGTCGTCGCCGTACCGGAGGGGCTGGCGATGAGCGTCACCCTCGCCCTGGCGTACAGCATGCGGAAGATGACCGCCAGCCAGACGCTCGTCCGGCGGATGCACGCGTGCGAGACGATTGGGGCGGCGACGGTCATCTGCTCGGACAAGACTGGCACGCTCACCGAGAACAGCATGCGGGTCGCTGAGGCGCACTTCGGCCCCTCCCCGGCCCACCCCGGCGGCGCGATCCCGCCGCTCGTCGCCGAGGCCGTCGCGGCAAACACCACCGCCCACCTGTCTCGCCCCGCCGACTGCCCGGCCGTTCCGCTCGGCAACCCGACCGAGGGGGCGCTGCTGCTGTGGCTGGACGCCGCCGGCATTGACTACCTGCCGCTGCGGGATGCCTTCCCGGTCGCCTCGCAGGCCACGTTCAGCACCGAGCGGAAGTCGATGGCTACGGCCGGCACGTCGCCGGTCCTCGGCCGCCCGGTCGCCCACGCGAAGGGTGCCCCCGAAGTCCTCCTGGGCGGGTGCGACCGCGAATGGACCGGCGGCGACGGCCGGCCGCTGACCGTCGCCCGCCGCGGTGAGATTGAGACCGTGCTCCGGGCGTGCCAGTCCCGCGGGATGCGGACCCTGGCGTTCACCCTCGACGGCACGACGTGGCTCGGGTTCGTCGCCATCGAGGACCCGGTGAGAACGGACGTGCCGGCGGCGGTGGCGGCGTGCCGGCGGGCGGGGGTGCAGGTGAAGATCGTTACCGGCGACAGCCCAGAGACGGCCGGCGAGGTCGCCCGGCGGATCGGCCTGCCCTCCGAGCCGTGCGTTCTGGGGACGGCGTTCGCCGCCGCCTCGGACGTCGATGCCGGCAAGCTGGCCAGCGCCCTGTCCGTCCTCGCCCGGGCGCGGCCGCGGGACAAGATGCGGCTGGTCACGCTGTTGAAGACCGGCGGCCACGTCGTCGCCGTCACCGGCGACGGGGTGAACGACGGTCCGGCGCTGAACCACGCGGACGTCGGCCTGAGTATGGGCAAGGCCGGAACCGCCGTGGCGAAGGAGGCGTCCGACGTGGTGCTGCTGGACGACTCGTTCGCCAGCGTGGTCACCGCCATCCGGTGGGGGCGGTCGCTGTACGCGAACATCCAGCGGTTCATCCTGTTCCAGCTGACGATCAACGTGGCCGCCCTGGTGATCGCCCTGCTCGGCCCGTTTGTCGGCGTCGCGCTGCCGCTGACGGTCATGCAGATGCTGTGGATCAACCTCATCATGGACACGTTCGCGGCGCTGGCCCTGGCGACGGAGCCGCCGGACGACGCGGTCATGGCCCGGCCGCCGCGGGCACCGGACGCGTTCATCGTCACCCGGGCGATGGCCGTGCAGTTGTTCGGTGTCGGGCTGGCGTTCGTGGCCGTCTTGGTCGGCGTCCTGCTGTACTACCAGGCGGCCGGCGAGGTGTCGTCGTCGGCCCCGTCCCGTGGCGGCACGATCTTCTTCACCCTGTTCGTGCTGTTGCAGTTCTGGAACCTTTTCAACGTCCGGTGCTTCGGCCGCGGCCGGTCGGCCCTCCACGGGCTGGGGGCGAACCCGGCGTTCGTGACCATCGCGGCCGCCATCCTCATCGGGCAGGTGCTGATCGTCCAGTTCGGCGGTGGCGTGTTCCGCACCGTCCCGCTGGCCGCCGCCGACTGGGCGGTGTTACTCAGCTGTACGTCGCTGGTGCTGTGGGTCGCCGAAG
This sequence comes from Fimbriiglobus sp., assembly GCA_022841795.1. Taxonomy (GTDB): domain Bacteria; phylum Planctomycetota; class Planctomycetia; order Gemmatales; family Gemmataceae; genus JALHQU01. The sequence continues at coordinate 4,272 of JALHQU010000085.1, read as the reverse complement.
CGGCACGCATGATCCGGCGGGTGGCGTGAAGGGGGGCCACGGTGTTCACCGACGACACTATCTCGGCGGCCGACGTGACACGGGCGCGGCAGCGGATGGACGACCGCAAGCGAGTGTGGGATCGGTACAGCTGCCGACAGGTGCGGCCGGCGGAAGTGACCGAGGCGGAAACCCGCGTCCGGGAGGGCCGGGCAGAACTGGGGCAACTCCACACCTGGGGGTGGCGGCGTCGGCTTGCTGCCCATGCGGTCCTAATAGCCCTCACGCGAGTACGGCTGGCGGACCTCGGCTGGTTCGTCGGGGGGCTGATCGGCGGGACGGCTGTGTCGGTCGTAGCCGTGATCCCGACAGTGCTGCTGGTGCGAGGCGGCGGCCAGGCGCTCGTCGTCCTGGCGGTGGCGTTCGCCATCGGGTTCGTCGCGGTGTCCGGCGGGCTGTTCCCGTCCCGCCGCACCGGCGCGGCGGCGGCGCTGGCCGACCTCCGGACCCGGATGGCCGACCGCCGCTCCCGGATGGCCGTCCTTGCCGACCGCCTCAGCGGGTGGGAAAGGCACCTCGCCACCCTCCGCGAATTGACTGGGGTTGAGGACGCGTACCGTCGAGCGGCGGCCGAGCACCAGGCCCTGGTCGACCGGTTGAACGACCGTCGCTACCAGCTCAAACACGCGAACTGGCGGGCAATGCGGGACACCGACTTCGAGGACTTCCTCGCGGCGGTGTTCGCCGAACTGGGATACCGGGTGCAGAAGACGCCGGTGACCGGCGACCAGGGGGTGGACCTGATCGTCGAGGGGAAGGGGCGGCGGATCGCGGTGCAGACTAAGGGGTATCACAACAGCGTCGGAAACAACGCCATTCAAGCGGTGTACGCGGGGATGCGGTTCTACCAGTGCCAGGAGTGCGTGGCGGTGACGAACAGCCGCTTCACGCGGGCGGCGAAGGCCTTGGCGAAGTCGGTGGGGTGCCGGTTGATTGAAGAGACCGACATCGGCGATCTGATCGACGGCCGTCTGTACTGACGTTTCGTCCATCGGCCCGAATTCCACCCTCTTGCAGCCGATTCGGATCCCCCGACAGAATGTTCTGAGTACCACCCTCACGCCGCAGACGACGCTTGGCTGGCGCTCAGTCCTCCGTGAACCGACACCGGTGGTCACGCGTCTAATTCGCCACGTACCTGTCTGATCCTCTCGCTGCGGACGCCGAGGGCGGTCGCCCTGGTCGGCGGGTGGGCGGCGCTGGCCCTGTTCGTCAACCGCACCGTGGTGGCGGTGAGTGACGGATGGCTGGTGGTGGCCCACCGGCCGCTGTACTGGCCGGGCGGCAAGCGGTTCCGGGCGGCGGCCGTGACCGGGGTGTTCGTCACCACCGAGACGCACCACGGGGAAGACACGGACTGTGTGACGTACACGGTGAACGTCCGCCTGCGGGGGTCGTACCCCCGCGCCCTGCTGGCAAACCTCCCGGACGAGGCCGAGGCCGACACGCTGGCGGGCGGTCTGCGGACCGCCCTCCGCCCGTCCACCGACGCCGCCCCCAAGCCCAAACGCACCCGCAAGCCGAAGGTGGACCCAGCCGTCTAAACCCGGCCCGTACCAGCTACCATCGTAGGGACGGGAACGCCGCCACCTTCCGCCCCAGTTCCTTGAACTTGGCCTCCTGCTGCGGCGTCAGCGCGAAGCCCGCCCGGTGCGCCTCCGCCAGCGCGTCGTAGTTCACCGCGTCGATCATCATCTGGCTTTCCAGCCCCAGCCCCGCCTGCGTCGAGAGCGGGAACTTGGTCGCGTCCAGATATTCGGGTTCGGTCATGGTCTACCTTTCGGAATGGGAAGGTGGGGGGCAGATGCCCGAGAAGTGTTGCCGACATCGCCAAAGGTATTCTACGAGCAGTTCCTACCTCTCGATCCGCTATCGCTGCCTGTTGTTTGGTGTTGCATCGCCGTCCGGTCGTGCGAGAAAATGCGACGGCCGCGGCGTCCTGGGAAGGCACTCGCCGCGGCCGTCGCGACCGTCACGCAGTCGCATCGTACCGGGCCGCGCCTCCGCCCGTCAACGCCTCCCGCCCCGCAGATGGCCTACATCATGAGGCCGACGCGGAATCGTCGGAGGTTTCGACGTGTCGAATGATCTACACCGACAAGTGATCGAGCTTCCGGTCACTCGAAAAAATGCTCCTCAGTTCCTCCGGGACGCCAAGTTCGCCGTGGGTCGCCTGCTCGAAGCCCTGGTGATGACCGATCAACACGCGCACAACTTGGCCAACACCCCCTCGGAGATGAAGCCCGATGCGAGACCTGCACCGATTGAGACTGCTCTGACCGAACTGGACGACTGGCTGAAGAAAGCCCGTGAAGCGGTATTCCGGCCCGGCCGGACGGTAGTGATGACGACCGGAGGTCGTGAACCGATCGCCAAGTGGGAGGAGTTATCGCCCGCGGACCTGCTTCGCCAAGTCGGCGAGCCACCCGGGCAGTACCCGGTCGAGGCCGCGGAGTCCACCAGCGTTGCAATCCTCGTATCAGCCCAACGCATTCTGGGCATCGCCGGTTGGCCCTACGGCGACCCGGTGAAGAACTTGACCGACCCGGCCATGCGATCAGACCCCTTGAAGGGGGCGTTGCCGAACTTCGCCGATCCGGACGTTCGCAACCAGTTCCGCTCCGCCCTCGGCCGTGAGTTCCGACGGGCGGAACAACGCCTTAACGCCGAGCTTCAAGCGCCCCCACCGAAGCCGAAGACAGGACGGAGGGGATCTAAACCAACTACACGGGAACAAGACATACGAATTTGGGATGCGTGGCACAGCGGACAACACATCGACTACGCCGGTCTCGCTGTGGCACTCGGGATGAAGAAGGAGGAGGTGCAGAAGGCTATGGATCGAGAGCGAGACAAGAGGAAGCCCAAGAAATCCAAGAAGCCGAACAGGGTTGAGGGGGGTGAAACGGCTGTCAAGGAGAATTAAACTCTCCGGTCATTTTTTCTCCCCGTCCCGTCTGAGCCTGATTCCTCAGCGTTCGTCCCGTCCGCTCGCCGGAGAGAACCGGAGAGTTAGCCCCGGTCTCCGGTCTGGGGTGGATCATCGCCGTGTCCGCGGCAAACCGCCGCTACTCACGGAGATGCTGGTCGTGTCCATCCTCACCGCCCCAGCCGAGAAGGCGCAGGCCCTCGAAGCTATCACCGTCGATCAACTCGGAGCCGAGAAGGTAAGCGGTGTATCCGCCAAGACGCTTGAGCGTTATGCCTTGGCGGGCGAGCCGGTTGGCCGCATCAAGGTCGGCCGCCGCGTGCTGTTCGTCAAGTCGGTGCTGGAGAAGTGGATCCTCTCGAAGTTGACCGTCCCCACTCGATAACACGACGCCCCGGTGACGCCGACGGGCCGGTCCTCGCCTGATGAGAGGGAGGGGGACCGACCCGTAGCGGTGACACCGGGGCGTCACACGGAGAACACGACCATGATGACCGATACCTCCTCGCCGGTCAACGGCGGGTTCGGCCTCGGGGAGCCGTTCGACCGCCGGACCGCCCTGTTGCTCAAGTTCGACGACGCCAAGAAGGCCGAGATGGCCGCCCAGGTGGACTGCAACCTGAACGCCATTTGGCAGGCGGGGTGGGCCGTCACCGACGCGCTGGGCGACCTCGAGCGCCACGAACGGGACACGGCCGGGGCAATCCTGATGGGCTTGCGGTTCGCCGTCAAGCACTACCCCGCGTCCGTCTCCAACCTGCTGTCCGAAGTCCCCATCATCGCGGAGCACGCCGACGCCATCGCGGAGCAGGCCGACGCCATCGCCGCCCTCGAAGATCGTGTCGCCCAGATCGCCGACGCCGTGGCCGCCCTCGAAGTGCGGAAGGGGGTGTCAGCATGAGCCCCTTGAGCGATGCCCGCCGCAAGCGGGATGAGGCGAAGGAGCAGGCGCCGGCGAACGCCACCCCTACCAAACCGGACGCCGCGGTCACCGCCCCCGCCCCGCCTCGCAACTGGCCGGACCCGCCGGCCGGCGAGGCGTACCACGGGCTGGCCGGGGACATCGTCCGCACCCTGGAGCCGGCGAGCGAGGCCGACCCGGTCGGTCTACTGATGCAGTTCCTGGTGCTGTTCGGGAACCTGATCGGCCGCGGCCCGCACTTCATCGTGGAGGGGGACCGGCACTACACCAACCAGTTCGCCGTCCTGGTCGGGCCGACCGCCGCCGGGCGGAAGGGCACCAGCTTCGGCCGGGTGCGGGAGCTGTTCGCCGACCTGGACCGGGACTGGCTGGACACCCGGAT